>NZ_JBKVCZ010000077.1:0-32536 GCF_046966825.1 Hungatella sp.
GGCTTCTACTACGGTCATCCGCGCAATCGCTTCTGGCCGGTCCTGGCGGATATTTTAGGGGAGCCGGCGCCTGGGACGATTGAGGAGAAGAAGAGCCTGGCGCTGCGCCGCCGGATCGCCGTGTGGGACGTCCTTGCAGGATGCGATATCTGCGGAGCGGACGACAGCTCCATTAAAAATCCGGTGCCCAATGACATGAACGTGATCCTTTCCCGGGCAGACATAAGGGCCGTGTTTACGACAGGGACAAAGGCGGACGAATTGTATGAAAGATACTGCTTTTCCCAGACGGAGATTGCCTCCATCCGGCTTCCGTCGACCAGCCCGGCCAACTGCCGGACCAGTTACGAAGAACTGAGGGCAGCCTATTCACAGATTTTAAAATACCTGTAAAATGCAAAATTTATGTAATTTTCCTCTAAAATCCTGCATAAATAAGTAAAAAAGCAGGGTTAATGCGAGTCATTTTGTTGACAAAACGGTATTTTCGTTTTATAATTCACTCAGCTAAAATATAAACATCAGAAGGCAGGCTGAACTTATACACGTCAACAGTAGAAACAGATGAATCTGTTTGAGGAGGAGAATTATGATGAATACTAAGAGTGAAACTAAGGCAGCAACGAAGACGGCAGAGACGAAAGCTGTAGAGACAACAGCAGAAGTCAAGACGGCAGAAAAGAAGCCGGCGAAAGCAACTCCGTCCGAGGCTAAGAAGGCACCGGCAGCAAAACCGGCGGCTGAGAAGAAAGCGGCTGCACCAAAGAAGGCTGCTCCGGCTAAGAAGGAAGCTGCGCCGAAGGCTGCACCTGAGAAAAAGGAAGCTGCGCCAAAGAAAGCTGTTGCTAAGAAGCCTGCAGCCGGGAAGGAAGTAAAGTCTTCCGTAGTTATCGAGTTTGCTGGAAAGCAGATCGTTGCAAAAGATGTTCTGGAAGCAGCAAAGAAGGCTTATGAGTCCATGAACAAGGGCGCTGTCATCGAGACAATCGAGATTTATGTGAAACCGGAAGAGCATACTGCTTACTACGTTGTAAACGGCGAAGGTTCTGACCAGTATAAGGTAATGTTATAATTGAATACATAGAATACGATACGGTGCTGTAAAAGGAATGGACGCGTTATTTTGCGGATGAAGTTCTTTTTACAGCACTATTTTTCTGCCGGCAGCGAGTCAGATGGCGTACCTGCAGGCGGCCTGCAGCGTTTTTAGACTTTGTGCTTCAGACTGTAGTAACCGTCCCTGGACGATGAAACACGACGGTACAGTCTGATGAGCATCAGAGTACAGGATACGGTAAAGAATATTTCCAGCGCGCTGCTGACGATTCCGGCCAGACACAAGAGCATGGCCGACAGCACAGTGATGATGTTCAGACAGATGAAGTAGGGACGGTATACTTCCCGGTTCATGCAGTAGAGCTTCCACACGATCAGGTAGAGACAGGCCAGCAGCAGCACGGAGGCGCTGAAGGCGAAGATCACGTGGAGAAATGCCCGAAAGGGCCTGTTTTCGGGAAGATAGGGCGTGGTGACCGCGAAGGCCAGCAGGATCAGCGCGCTGACGCTTGTAACTGTCTCCTTCCGGTTGCGTGGGAGGTGATGGATAATCTTTCTCAGCACATAGTAAAAATAGATGCCCACGATGATTCCCCATAGGAGAAAGGCATTCTTGCGGTTGGCCAGACTGCCCAGTACGGAGAAGTTCAGCCTGAATAAATCGGTTCCCCAGGCAAAAAGAAACGTGTAAACGGGAATAATAAAGTAAGCGGTGATGTTTAATATCATGTCGTACCTCGCAGGTTCATTAGTTGAAGAATCGTTTTAACGTCTCCTATATATTTTTATCATATAGTTCGAAAATATTTATAAACAAAGTGTGTAATTTGTCGAAAAAATTGGAAAAATAAAGGAAAATTATTCCGGAACATTGACGGAAAAGGCCGAATCTGGTAATCTGGTGAAAAGAATTCTTGAGAAAAATGAGGAATTGTGATGATAGAACTGCCGGAGGCATTTAAAAAAAAGATGAAGGGCCTTCTTGAAACGGAATATGAGGCGTTTTTGGAAAGCTATGAAAAAGAGCGGGTGCAGGGACTGCGGCTGAATCCCGGAAAGGCGGAGGCGGAGGAGTTTTTAGCGAAGGCCCCGTTTCACCTGACGAAGATTCCGTGGGCGAAGGAAGGCTATTACTACGATTCGGGGGACCGGCCGGGAAAGCATCCGTACCATGAAGCGGGGCTGTATTACATTCAGGAGCCCAGCGCTATGGCAGTGGTGGAACTTTTGGAGCCGAAGCCGGGAGACTGTGTGCTGGACCTCTGCGCGGCGCCGGGCGGCAAGACGACTCAGATCGCCGGACACCTGCTGGGAGAAGGCTTTTTGCTGAGCAATGAGATCCATCCGGCCAGGGCGAAGATACTCTCGCAGAACGTGGAACGCATGGGAATCCGGAACGCGGTGGTGGCCAATGAGACGCCGGAGCGGCTGGCAGAGCGCTTCCCGGAGTTTTTCGATAAAATCGTGGTGGACGCTCCATGCTCCGGTGAAGGCATGTTCCGTAAGGACGAGGAAGCCCGCAGCCAGTGGAGCCCGGATCACGTGATCATGTGCGCGGCGAGGCAGCGCCAGATTCTGGATCATGCGGCGCAGATGCTGAAGGCCGGAGGTCGCATGGTCTATTCCACCTGCACCTTTTCCCCGGAGGAGGACGAGCAGACCATCGAGACGTTTCTTTCGGATCATCCGGAATTTGAGATCGAGGACATGGGAACCCGGGAAGGCCTTTCGCCGGGGAGGCCGGAATGGGGAATCCTGTCCATGGAAACACTCCGGAAAACTTACCGGATATGGCCCCATCTGTCGGAGGGCGAAGGCCACTATCTGGCCGTGCTCCGCAAGACGGGGAAGGATGACGGGACGTGGAAACGAAAGGTTCCGAAGTATCTAAAAGACAAGGCCGTGTGGAAGGAGTATGAAGGCTTCTGCAGGGAGCTGTTTACGGAACCGGAGCGATACCTGGACAGGGAAGAGTATATCCTGTTCGGGGACCAGCTGTATCTGCTTCCGCCTCAGATGATCGATCTGGCCGGCCTGAAGGTGGTGCGTCCCGGCCTTCATATGGGATCGATGAAGAAGAACCGCTTTGAGCCATCCCACGCCCTGGCGCTCTCCATGAAGGAAGAGGAGGCGGTACGCTGTTTCTCCATGAAGGCGGATGGGAGGGAGACTGTCCGGTATCTGAAGGGGGAAACGCTGAGGATCGAGGAAGCAAAAAACTGTGATTTAAACGGACAGAAGGGCTGGGTCCTGATGACCGTGGACGGCTGGTCCCTGGGATTTTCCAAACTGGCCGGTGGAATCTTAAAAAATCATTATCCGAAGGGACTGCGCTGGATGGGAGGGACGGTATTCGTCTCCTGACCGAAGAGCCGGCGCATATCCTCTGGAAGAGGGGCCTCGAAATGAAGGGGCTCCTTTTTGATGGGATGAATAAAATCCAGCTGCCAGGAATGGAGGGCCTGCCTGCCAATCAGGCGGTAGTCGGGATTATAGAGAAAATCGCCGGGCAATGGGTGGCCGATATGCTTCATGTGAACCCGGATCTGATGGGTTCGTCCCGTCTCCAGGCGCAGCTCCACCAAGGAACAGTCGGTGTCACGATTGTAACACAGCGTGCGGTAATGGGTTCTGGCAGAATCCCCGCGTTCAAAGTCCACACAGAGCTCGATGGTGGAATCGCAGGTCCTGGCGATGGGGGCGTCGATCACGCCTTCCGGGGGAACCAGACCGGAGGCCGCAGCCAGATAACATCTGCGTATGGCATGGGTACGGACCATCTCGGACAGCATGCAGGCGCTGAGTGCGTGTCGCGCCAGTATCAGCAGGCCGGTGGTATCACGGTCCAGGCGGTTAATGGCCCGGTAGGTAGCGGCCTCTCCCTTCTCCCCCAGATACCAGGCGATTCCGTTCGCCAGTGTATTATCGTGATTTCCCTGGGACGGATGGATGGGGACGCCGGCGGCCTTATTGACGACGAGAAGGTCACGGTCCTCGTACCGGATGTCCAGGTCCATGGGAACGGGAACAATATTCTCTGAACCGTGTTCTTCGGGCAGTGTGACGGCGAGGGAGTCGCCCTCGTCCAGCCTGTACGTCGTATAGACAGGGCTTCCATTCTTTAAAATGGATTGCTCCGTGTGGCGCAGCCGGCGGATCAGAGCTGCGGAATAGCCGTTTGACAGCAGAAACTGTTCTACGGTCTTTTGTATGTCCTGTTGTTGAATGAGGTATGTCATAGTCGTTTTCATGGCATAAATTTTATCATGGCTGGGTGAGATTGACAAGAAATTTTAAAAATGTATAATTGTCTTATGGAAAAGAAGAAAGGACATACGATTATGATGAACGAAGAGCTTTATGAGAAACTGGAACAGGAATTAGAGAAGAATCATGTAGAGGAAGATGTGGAGGATGTGCTCCTCGATCTGGCGGAAAATATAGCAGAACGCGGAATTATGGATAAAGAAGTCATCTTTAAGCAATCCTATGGAAGGACGGAGGTTCACGGCTGCGGAGTCTGCGCGGAGGAAGACGGAGAGACCAGCGTGCTGATCAAATGGATTCGTGTAGGGAAAAAGGAGTTTGAGATCGACGATTATTTCCTCTAGAGACAGGCCGTATCAGCTGCACGGAGATGAAATGGAGGAAAGAATCAAATGACTGGAATCAGACAGCAGTATACAGTAAAAGACCTGGGAATCGACCTGCTCTGCGATATCGCGGGCGCATTCCTTTTCAATATCGGGATCTATAATTTCGCGGTGAATGCGGAGTTCGCCCCTGTTGGCGTCTCCGGTATCGCCCTTATTTTGCGCTATTTATTCGGACTTCCCATGGGTATCGTGAGCATCCTGCTCAACATACCGATCCTGCTTGTCAGCTATAAGCTGCTGGGAAGACGGTTCCTGCTCCGCTCCATGAAGAGTATGGTGATATTCGCGTTTGTGCTGGACTATGTGATGCCCATCATTCCTGTCTATGATGGAAACCCGTTCTATGCTTCGATCTGTACCGGTATCTTTTCGGGACTGGGACTTACGATTGTTTACCTGCGGGGCGGTTCCACAGGCGGCACGGACTTCCTGGTCATGGCTATCAGGAAGCTGTTTCCCCACCTGACGATCGGCCAGATCTCTCTGGTGGTGGATGCCGTAGTCATCATGGCCGGCGGCTTCGTGTTCCGCAATCTGGACGCGGTGATCCTGGGTATGATCTCCTCTATCGTGACCACCATGGTCATCGACAAGATCATGTATGGTCTCGGCGCCGGAAAGCTGATGCTTATCGTTACGTCGTGCGAGGCTGCGGTGGCAGCCGCCATCGAGGAGGCCACAGGGCGGGGCTGTACGTTTCTGGAAGGACAGGGCTCCTACTCCCTGGACGAGAAGAAGGTCGTCATGTGTGCATGCAATAACAGCCAGGTAATCCCCATCAGACGCGAGGTCCATGAGATCGATAAGGGCGCGTTTATCATTATCACGGATTCGAATGAGGTGTTTGGAGAGGGCTTTAAGCCAATCGAGATCATATGACAGTAAGAGCGGGAAGCAATCGTATTCCCGCTCAAATTCTATCTTATCACCATTGTTATCAATACGTTTCATTCCATCCTCTTTTATAATCCCGTACTTTGCCTGATCCGCCGCCCTCTGAACCTTTTTCGTCTTCCTTTAAGGCGGAATGGGATAGATGCTTTTGCTTGCTGGCGGCGTGATCGACGATGGAGTCCTTCTTTAAGAAGCTGGCCCGTTTGATGATGTCGGTGCCGAATTTGCTGCGGATCTGGTCAACCGCCTTTTCCATCTCCTTCATCTTCTTGGACTGCTCCGATTCGAACAGGCTGATCTGGCTGAACTCATCGTCAGATATCTTCGTTGCGCGCACTCCGATCAAGCGGAGCGGCGTGCGGTCCCAGAACTCCTTCAGCAGACGGCAGGCGTTCTCGTAAAGCACCGTGGTGGAATCCGTGGGGCTGTTAAGCGTCGTCTGGTGGGATTGTACGTGAAAGTCCCAGTCCTTGATTTCCACACAGACACAGTCACAGATCACGTGATCTGCGCGGAGCCGCGCTCCTACAGTCTCACAGAGGGACAGGAGCACGGTGAACGCCGTATCGAGGTCATCCACATCGCGGGACAGCGTGGTGCTGTTGCCGTAGCCCTTGTTGATGGGCTCGCGTTCCGCCACGGGGGAAGGATCGATGCCGCAGGCATAGTCGTGAATCTGTATGGCATACTTTTCGCCCAGAATGGGTTTTAACAGTTCCACATTGCAGGCGGCCAGCTGGCCGATGGTGTGGATTCCGATTCCCTCCAGCTTATTCTGGGCGGAACGGCCCACGAAAAACAGCTCCCGGATGGGAAGCGGCCACATCTTCTCCGGGATCTCATCGAGAAAGAGGGTGTGGCACATGTCGGGCTTCCTGAAATCGGAGGCCATCATTGCCAGAAGCTTGTTGGGGGCAATCCCGATATTCACGGTAAAACCCAGCTCCCGGCAGATGCGTTCACGGATCTGATTGGCCGTAGTCCATGGATCCCCGAAGAGATGGATGGTGGAGCTCATGTCCAAAAACGCTTCGTCGATGCTGAATTTTTCAATATCAGGGGTGTAGTCGGATAAGAGGTTCATCAGGAGAGTGGAGTAATGAATATAGACATCGAACCGCGAGGGGACGACACACAGTCCCGGGCACTTTCGCAGAGCCTGAACCAGCGGCTCCCCGGTAGTGACGCCATACTTTTTCGCCGGTGTGGACTTGGCCAGCACAATGCCGTGACGGGAAGCGGCGTCCCCGCCTACCGCGGAGGGAATCGTGCGGAGATCCAGCGCCTCCGGATCCTCCGTCAGACGGTAGACAGACTCCCAGCTTAAAAATGCGGAATTAACATCAATATGAAAGACAAGCGGACTCTGTGCCATAAGATTCCCTCCCTGTGTAAATGAAGAAATGATCTGCTTCTATTATATCGAATATATGTTCGCAAGTAAAGAGGAAACTTAAAGGCCAGACCTCTTAACCGGAATAAATGAAAAATAGAAGGAATAGGATAAAATAAAATCATACAGGGTGGTATGAGGATGAAGCAGGTCATACTATTTATTCTGTGCCTTGTGCTGTGCACGGGAATATGCGGGAGGGTTACGGCACAGGCGGAGACGGACGGGCAGGAACAACAAAATCAGAAGGATGAACTGGGGCTGTATGCGCAGTCGGCTGTTCTGATGGATGCGAAAACAGGCAGAATCCTGTATGGGAAAAATGAGGGGGTGGCCCGTCCCATGGCGAGTACGACGAAGATCATGACCTGCATCATAGCCCTGGAGTATGGAAATCTCTCCGACACTGTGACGGCGTCCCAGAATGCAGCGGCCCAGCCGAAGGTTCATTTGGGCGTGTATAAGGGGCAGACCTTCCGGCTGGAGGATTTACTCTACAGCCTGATGCTGGAATCCCACAACGACGCGGCCGTGATGATCGCAGAGCATGTGGGCGGAAGTGTGGAGGGCTTTGCGGCTCTGATGAATCAGAAGGCCAGGGATTTAGGGTGCGGCGACACGTATTTTATCACACCCAACGGGCTGGACGCCAGCAAGGAGGAGAACGGCCAGATGAAGGAGCACTCCACGACCGCTGCGGATTTGGCCCGCATCATGAATTACTGTATCGACACGTCACCGAAAAAGGATGAATTCCTGAAAATTACGGGGACACAGAGCTATTATTTTACGGATCAGGATGGGAAACGCTCCTACAGCTGCCAGAACCACAATGCGCTGCTGACCATGATGAGCGGCGTATTCTCCGGCAAGACCGGATTTACGGGGGGAGCGGGTTACTCCTATGTAGGGGCGTTAGAGGACGGAGAGCGGGAGTTTACCATCGCGCTCCTGGGCTGTGGATGGCCGCCTCACAAGACGTATAAATGGTCGGATGCCAGAAAGCTGTTCGGGTATGGAAAGGAACACTATCAGTACCGGGAGGTCTACCAGGAAAAGACATTTCCCGAAATTCCGGTGGAAAACGGAGTCCCCCTTTCCGGAAACCTGGGCGATCCGGTGGTGGTTCATGCCGATTTAAATCTGAAGGATGAGGAAAAGAGCTTAAAGCTTCTCATGGCTGAGGACGAGGAAGTGACCGTATCCGAGGAGCTTCCGGACCGTTTAAAGGCGCCGCTTAAGAAGGGGCAGACCGTGGGAACAGTGACGTACCGCCTGCAGGGAGAGACCGTAAAGACATTTCCTGTCTATCTCACCGAGGATGTGGAGAAAATCACCTTCCGGTGGTGTATCGACCGTGTGATCCAGCTCTTCCGGTCACCATTTTCATTTGTAAATAAACTGCTGGGGGCCTGATGGCTCAAGCTGGGGGCTTTTAGGAATGGGGCGTTTGTGATATACTAGGAGCATTGAGAAAGAATGAACGAAAGAAAGAGGCGTACAGAATGGAAGAGAATTTAAACGGAACGGCAAAACATTACACAGGCAGAATCCCTCTGGAGGGGCTGCCCAATACGAGAGATCTTGGCGGCATACATACCATGGATGGAAAGCAGATTGTACCGGCACGGCTGATTCGGAGCGGAGCGCTCTATGAGGCTACGCCGGCGGACATAACGCGTCTGACAGGGGAGTGCCGTCTGGGGACGGTGGTGGATTTCAGAACCTCCGTGGAGAGAAGCCAGAAGCCGGACCCTGAGATAGACGGCGTCATCAACATTTTCAATCCGATTCTGAACGAGGAGACGGTGGGGATCACCTTTGAGGACGAGGAGGAGGGAAAGCCGAAGCAGGATGCTTTAATCGGAATGCTGGAACACGCCTCTTCCCTGGGCGGGAATCCGGAGCTCTATGTGGATAAGCTGTATGAGAATCTCGTCATGGATGAACATGCGGCGGCGTATTACAGCCGCTTTTTCGATATCCTTCTGGAGGCAGACGACCGTGCGGTGCTCTGGCACTGTACCGCTGGAAAGGACCGGGTGGGCGTGGGAACAGCCCTTCTGCTGTCCGCCCTTTCCGTAGACAGGGATACGATTATCCGGGATTTTGTCCGGACGAATGATTACGTGATGGAAAATGCGGTGAAGACTGCGGACATGGTGCGGGAAAAGACGAAGGACGTGAGGCTTGCAGAGTGCGTGAAGGTGCTTTTGACGGTATCGGAGGATTATATCCGCCATGCGTTTTCCGCCATGGAGACCGCCTGCGGTTCCGTGGAAGCCTATCTGAATGAACGGATCGGCATAAATGAACGGAAGCAGGCGGAACTGAAACGAAAATTTCTTATTTCATAAGAAAGCGGATTTTATTTTCATAAGAAAGCGGAAGCCGCCGCCGTGTGCGTTACCGGCTGCGCGTTCAAAATCAGGACATCTCCGTCGCGGACGTGGGTCTGGCCCGTCGGAACGAGGGAGCGGCCCGCCCTGCGTATGAGAAAGATCAGGGTGTCTGCGGGAAGCGTAAGCTCCGACAGCGGTTTGTTCACCCATGGATGGTACCGGCCGATCCGGACTTCGCGGAGCTTCATGCCGCTTTTGTCCGCATAGGCCGGACTGTTCAGGATGATGGTGTCATCCGCCGTGATGAGCGTGCTTCCGTTGGGAATCAGCGTCTTCCCATCCCGCAGAACCATGACGGCCAGCATATCCTCCGGGATGGAGATATCCTGGAAGGTATGGCCGATCCAGGGATGTCCCTCGGGGAGACGGACCTCGGTCAGATGGATGGACTGGTCTTCCTGATAGTCGTTAAAGGTCTTGAAGATATCGTCGGTGGAACCGATTACTTCCAGCTTCTTCGCCATCCATGGAAGCAGAGAGCCCTGAATGGCCACCGACAGGAGGCAGACGCAGAACACGATATGAAAGATGTCGTATTCCATGGCGGCCGGACTCAGGACCGTGGTGATGGCAAAGACGATGGAGGCGGCTCCCCGCAGGCCGGCCCAGGAGATCAGCAGCTGCTGGCGAAAGGGTACTTTAAAGGGCCGCAGTATGATGTAGATGGCCGCGGGCCGCGCGATCAGAAGCATGAAGGCCATAATGCAGACGGAAGGGACCAGTACGGGAATGATCCTGGAAGGAAAACACAGGAGCCCCAGCAGGAAAAACAGAATAATCTGCATCATTCCGGTGATGCCGTCAAAAAAGTGGACGAGTTCCACTTTTCCTTTTATCTTGCTGTTGCCCAGGATAATACCAGCGATATAGACGCTTAAGAAGCCATTGCCGGAGACTGAGGCTGAGAGACCGTAGGTTAAGACTGCAAGGGCCATGGTGAGAATCGGAAGCATTTCTCCGAAAAAAAACTGTTCAGAGTTTAAAAGCTTCGATCCGGCCAGGCCGGCTGCCACGCCGAACAGGATACCGTACAGCACCTGCGCCGAGAAGACGAGGGCGACGGAGCCGGCGGAAGAGTGGCCCGCCATCATGCCCAGTACGATTGTAGTCAGCATATAGGCGACGGGATCGTTGCTTCCGCTCTCCACCTCGAGGATGGACGCCATACCGTCTACAAGGTTAAGCTTTTTCATGCGGAGAATGGAAAATACGCTGGCGGCATCCGTGGATCCGAGTACGGAGCCGATTAAAAGTCCTTCCAGCAGGGAAGTCTTCAGAATAAAATGGCAGAAAAGGCCGGTTAAGAGTGCGGTAAGTATGACACCGGCGCTGGAAAGCAGCACAGCCTTTTTTGCCACAGGCCTGGCGGCCTCCCAGTTGGTACAGAATCCTCCATAAAACATGATGAAAATCAGGGCGACGGAACAGATGCTCTCCGCGAGTCCATAGTTGGAAAAGGGAATCCGGAAGATTCCGTCTGTCCCGAACATCATGCCCAGAATGATAAAGAGGAGAAGGGAGGGGACGCCGATGCGGGTTGACAGGCTCCCTGCAAAGATGCACAGGATGCAGATAAATGCAGCCATAATTAAATATAACTCCATGTGTTCACTCCTTTTTGAGTATAAAATTTCATCATAAAGTATAACAGGAGGACGGCGGAAAAAGTAAAACGGAGAGGAATTGAAACGAAATCTTAACGGCGGGGGTTTTAAGAAACCGGGGATTATGCTATACTGGGAGGCGGTGTTATTTACCGATGAAAGGAAGTCAGATCTGTATGAATATGAAAAAAATAATAACCGTGCTGGCGGGAAATACGCTTTACGCCCTGGCCGTGTCCCTCTTTATCCTTCCAAACGGCCTCATCACCGGCGGGACGACGGGACTGGCATTGGTGGCTCAGTATAAGCTCGGGATTCCCATCGCGGCGTTCGTCGGCGTTTTTAATGTGGTGATGTTTGTGGCGGGGGCGGCGGTTCTCGGCAAAGCGTTCGCATTTACGACAATTATCAGTACTTTTTACTATCCGTTTATACTCGGCGTCTTTGAAGGACTGTTCGGTTCCTCTCCCCTCACCGGGGATACGATGCTGGCGACCGTTTTTGCCGGACTCCTGATCGGCGCGGGAATCGGCATGGTGATCCGTGCGGGGGCATCGACCGGAGGTATGGATATACCGCCGCTGATTCTCAATAAGAAGTTCCGCCTTCCGGTCTCCATGACGATGTCGGTGTTCGACTGCCTGATCCTGCTGACCCAGATGGTGTTTGCAGGCAAGGAGAAGATCCTGTACGGAATTCTGCTGGTGCTTCTCTACACCATGGTGCTGGATAAGGTGCTGATGATCGGACAGAACCAGATGCAGGTCAAAATCATCAGCGAGCAGTGTGAGATCATCAGCGAGGCGATCCAGAACCGGATGGACCGGGGGACGACGCTGCTCCTGATCGAGGGAGGCCATTTGAGAAAGGCATCCTATGCGGTGCTCACGGTCGTATCGGGCCGGGAGCTGTCGAAGCTGAACGAACTCGTCATGGGGCTGGACTCCAATGCATTTATGATTATCAACCAGGTCAGCGAGGTGCGCGGCCGTGGATTTACCCTTCACAAGGAGTATAAATAAGGGAAGAATCTTACAGAAAACTGACTAACATTTACAGTTTTGGAAACTCTATTGACTTCCGCTTCTGTGTGGTATATACTTTGCCCGAAGCGCAGAAAGGAAGTGTGCACTTATGGTGAGAAGAGGAAAGCTTCTGGCTGTTCTGCTGGCTGTCATCACAGTGCTGGCGGCTGGTGGCTGTTCAGGGAAAAGTGCGTCTCAGGCAGCGGGAGCCGCAGAGACGACAGCGGCGACAGCCACAGAGGCCGCGAAGGATGAGGCTGCGCCGTTTCGCGCAGAGATAGAAAAAGAGGAAGAGACGACTCCGGAAGGTATGGAGAAAGAGGCCCGGGCGGCAGCTGGTCCGGGAGCAGAGGACGGCGGCGCGGCAGAATCGGAGGCAGGAGATAAGGATATCGAGGCATTTGCGGAGCTGGTCCAGGAAGCGGTAGCGGACAGGGACATGGAGGCTCTGGCGGATCTGGCCGCATTCCCCTTAAATCTGGAGACTGCTGATGGAGAGAAGATGACTTTTGCAGACAGAAACGAGTTCTTAAAACAGAATCCGGATCTGATCTTCGGGGACGATTTGATGGTGGCGATCGCAGGAGTTGACACGGCGACACTGGAAGCGAACGCGGATGGCGTGACCATGGGAGAGGAAAATCCCCATATCCGCTATAAAAAGACAGAGGATGGTACATTTCGCATAATGGACATCCGGGAATGACGTGTGCAATAGTTACAAATTAGACAACGAAAACTTGTGTATTTCGCTGGAAGTTAAGAAAGATTGTGAAATAATGCTGACAAGTTCTTAGGACTGCATGATGTGGATTATGAAAAATCCATAGAATGCAGTTCTTTTTTTTCCAAAAAAACCTTGAAATTTGTCATAATTAATTATACAATTATAATCGGCAGAAATTGGTGTTATTCTACGGATCTTTGTTAATTACTTAACAGAGCCCGTACAAATATTACAAAATGGAGGATTGCAAAATGAGTAATTCAGCACAGACATCAGCAAGCAACAGAATCAATGCTTTGCTTGATGAGAACAGTTTTGTTGAAGTCGGCGCCTATATCACGGCCAGAAATACAGACTTCAACATGACATCAAGGGAAACCCCTGCTGACGGTGTTGTTACCGGTTACGGTACCATCGAAGGATGCCTTGTGTATGTGTACAGCCAGGACGCATCCGTACTGGGTGGTTCCATCGGCGAAATGCATGCAAAAAAAATCGTTAATCTTTATGCGGCGGCCATGAAGACGGGCGCTCCGGTCATTGGCCTGATCGACTGCGCAGGCTTAAGACTTCAGGAAGCTACCGACGCCCTGGACGGATTTGGCCAGCTTTATTTAAGCCAGACCATGGCTTCCGGTGTGATTCCGCAGATCAGTGCAGTGTTTGGAACCTGCGGCGGCGGTATGGCGGTTTCCACAGCTATGGCTGATTTCACATTTGTGGAGAGCAAGAACGGTAAATTATTTGTGAATTCCCCGAACGCACTGGCTGGCAACTATACCGGCAAATGCGACACGGCATCCGCTGATTTCCAGAGTAAGGAAACCGGACTGGCAGATTTTACAGGCGATGAGGCGGAAATTTTAAGCGGTATCAGAACCCTGGTTACCATCCTCCCGGCCAATAACGAAGATGACATGTCCTATGACGAGTGTAACGACGATTTAAACCGTGTGTGCTCCGATCTCGCAAACTATGTGGGAGACACGGCCATCGCGCTGACACAGATTTCTGATGATAATTTCTTCATGGAAGTGAAGAAGGATTACGCTCCTTCCATGGTAACCGGATTCATCCGTATGAACGGAACGACGGTGGGCGCTGTTGCCAACCGCACAGAATCCTATGATGAGAGCGGCTTAAAGACTGCTGAGTACGATGCGGTTTTAACCTCTCAGGGCTGCACCAAGGCTGCGGAATTCGTAGAGTTCTGCGATGCATTTAATATCCCGGTGCTTACTCTTGTCAATGTAAAGGGCTATAAAGCCAGCAAATGTACCGAGAGAAAGATCGCCAAAGCGGCGGCTAAGCTTACGTATGCATTTGCCAATGCGACAGTTCCGAAGGTAACGGTTGTCATCGGACAGGCGTTCGGAACCGCTTATTTGACGATGAACAGCAAGTCAATCGGCGCCGATATGGTTTACGCATGGCCGGATGCTTCCATCGGCATGATGGATGCGAAGGAAGCAGCGAAGATCATGTATGCGGATGAGATCGGCAAGGCGGACGACAGCGTTTCCTTAATTAATGAAAAGGCGGAAGGCTATCAGACTTTACAGTCCAGCGCACTGGCCGCTGCAAAGAGAGGCTATGTTGATGATATCATCGATGCAAGCGAGACAAGAGCCCGCGTGATTGCTGCATTTGAGATGTTATTCACGAAGAGAGAGGATCGTCCGGATAAAAAACATGGCACGGTCTAGAATGAGGTGACAGGTATATGAAACTGAATATGAAACGAGTAGCATTAGGACTTTGCATGGCAGCCTGTCTCTTTTCATTATCTGCTTGCAGTAAGGCTGACACCGCTTCCTCAGAGATCGATGTCAACATTCAGGCTCAGTTAAGCCAGATGGCTTCCGGATATTTAAGCTCTTACGTGAACATTCCGGATGATCAGCTGGACGAGGTGAGAAACCAGACTGCAAAACAGAGCGAAGCTCTTGCCGAGGGTGTGGACTCCTGGAAGAACGTCAAGCATGACCTTGGCGCCATGATTTCCGTAGAGGACACGGCTGAGGTAGAAGAGATTGACAGCGGCTACAGCGCAACGGTCCATGCGGTTTTTGAGAAGAGAGAGATGGACTTCGGTATCACGACCGACAGGGAAGGTGCGATTACCAGCGTTTCCTTTGTCCCGGAGTACACGTTAGGCGAGAACATGGAACAGGCCGCCATGAATATGGTCATGGGTATGGGAACCGTATTTATTGTCCTGATCTTCATCAGCTTCCTCATCAGCTGCTTCAAATATATTAACCGTTTTGAAGAGAAGATGAAGAACAAGGGAAAGAAAGAAGATCCGGAACCATTAGCGGCAGCAGAACCGGCACCGGCAGCAGTTGTCCAGGCAGCAGAAGAGAACCTGGCCGATGATCTGGAACTGGTAGCAGTCATTACAGCTGCGATTGCAGCATCTACAGGAACGAGCCCAAGCGGTCTTGTCGTACGCTCCATCAGACGTGCACCGGCAGGGAAATGGAAAAAAGCATAATAATCAGGAGGATTATCATCATGAAGAATTATACAATTACAGTTAATGGTAATGTTTATGACGTAACCGTAGAAGAAGGAACCGGAAGCGCAGCACCAGCAGCGGCACCAAAGGTAGCGCCGGCGGCACCGAAGGCAGCTCCTGCAGCACCGAAGGCAGCAGCACCGGCCGGAGCAGCAGGCTCCGTAACGGTAGCGGCTCCAATGCCAGGCAAGATTTTAGGCGTGAAGGCAAATCCTGGACAGGCAGTGAAGAAGGGCGACGTAATCGTTATTCTTGAAGCCATGAAGATGGAAAATGAAATCGTAGCTCCTCAGGATGGAACAATTGCAAGCATTAATGTAGCAACCGGCGATTCCGTAGAAGCAGGCGCAACACTGGCTACATTAAACTAAGGCAGAGCTTCCGCCAGATAGAGGCGGATTCCATATGGAGGGATTAACATGGATATATTTAGCACATTGAACAATCTTCTTCATCAAACAGCATTCTTTAATCTGACAGGCGGCAATCTGCTCATGATTCTGGTCGCGTTCGTATTCTTATATCTTGCGATCAGACATGGATTTGAACCGTTACTGCTGATTCCTATTTCATTCGGTATGCTGCTTGTTAATATCTATCCGGATATTATGAAGGAAATTGGTGCAGATGGTTCCGGCGGCGGACTTCTGCAGTACTTCTTTAAACTGGACGAATGGAGCATCCTGCCTCCGCTTATCTTCATGGGCGTCGGCGCGATGACGGATTTCGCTCCGTTAATTGCCAATCCGAAGAGCTTCTTACTCGGTGCGGCTGCACAGTTTGGTATCTACAGCGCCTATTTCCTGGCGATCCTCTTAGGATTCAACGGAAAAGCGGCAGCTGCTATCTCCATTATCGGTGGTGCTGACGGCCCTACTTCCATCTTCCTTGCGAGCAAGCTGGGACAGACGGCTTTAATGGGACCGATCGCTGTGGCGGCTTATTCCTACATGGCCCTCGTTCCGATCATCCAGCCACCGGTTATGAAACTGCTTACTACCGAGAAGGAACGAAAGATCAAGATGGAGCAGTTACGTCCTGTATCCAAGCTTGAGAGAATCTTATTCCTGATCATTGTAACGGTTGTTGTTTGTATGATCCTCCCGACCACAGCGCCACTCGTTGGTATGCTGATGTTAGGTAACTTATTCAGAGAGAGCGGCGTTGTGAAGCAGCTGGCAGAGACAGCGAGCAACGCGTTGATGTACATCGTAGTTATCCTGCTGGGAACTTCCGTAGGCGCAACCACGAGTGCAGAAGCATTCTTGAACTGGAACACATTAAAGATCGTATTCCTTGGTCTGGTAGCATTTATCGTTGGTACGGCAGCCGGAGTGCTGTTCGGAAAGCTGATGTGCGCGCTGACTCACGGAAAAGTAAATCCGCTGATCGGTTCTGCCGGTGTATCCGCAGTTCCAATGGCGGCACGTGTATCCCAGAAGGTCGGTGCTGAGGCAGATCCTACCAACTTCCTGCTGATGCATGCGATGGGCCCGAACGTGGCAGGCGTTATCGGTACAGCAGTTGCGGCCGGTACCTTCATGGCTATCTTCGGAGTGAAATAATAAAGATTATTAGGAGGTAAAATAATGGCAGAAATAGAGAAAAAGCCGGTTAAGATTGTAGAGACTGTCCTTCGTGACGCTCACCAGTCTTTGCTTGCTACGAGAATGACAACCGAGCAGATGCTTCCGATTGTCGATAAGATGGACAAGGTCGGCTATTACGCTGTGGAGTGCTGGGGCGGCGCCACATTTGATTCATGCCTTCGTTTCTTAAAGGAAGATCCGTGGATCAGACTTCGCAAGCTGAGAGACGGCTTTAAGAACACAAAGCTGCAGATGCTGTTCCGTGGACAGAACATTTTAGGCTACAATCATTACGCTGACGACGTGGTAGAGTACTTCGTTCAGAAGTCTTTATCAAACGGTATTGATATTATCCGTATTTTCGACTGTCTGAATGATATCCGTAACTTACAGACAGCTGTAAAAGCCTGCAACAAAGAAAAGGGCCACGCACAGGTTGCACTTTGCTACACTCTGGGCGATGCTTATACACTGGATTACTGGAAAGATATTGCCAAGAGAATCGAGGACATGGGCGCCGATTCCATCTGTATCAAGGACATGGCAGGCCTTCTGACACCTTATAAGGCAGACGAGCTGGTACGCGCGTTAAAGGAATCCACCGCGCTTCCGATCGATCTTCATACCCACTACACCTCAGGTGTTGCTTCCATGACCTACTTAAAGGCAGTAGAAGCAGGCTGCGATATCATCGATACCGCAATGTCACCTCTGGCACTGGGAACCAGCCAGCCGGCTACCGAGGTTATGGTTGAGACCTTCCGCGGAACACCGTATGACACAGGCTTTGATCAGAACCTGCTGGCTGAGATCGCTGACCACTTCCAGCCGATCCGTGAGGAGGCTCTTAAGAGCGGCCGCTTAAATCCGAAGGTTCTTGGTGTCAATATCAAGACCTTACAGTACCAGGTACCTGGCGGTATGCTTTCCAACCTGGTAAGCCAGCTAAAGGAAGCAGGCCAGGAAGACAAGTACAGACAGGTTCTGGAAGAAGTTCCGAGAGTAAGAAAAGACTTTGGCGAGCCGCCGTTAGTTACCCCGTCTTCTCAGATCGTGGGTACGCAGGCCGTATTAAACGTGATCAGCGGCGAGCGTTACAAGATGGTAACAAAAGAGTCCAAGAAGATCCTTATGGGCGAGTTCGGCCAGACGGTAAAACCGTTCAATGCGGAAGTTCAGAAGAAGATCATCGGAGACGAGACACCGATCACCTGCCGTCCGGCAGACTTGATTGCTCCGCAGCTTCCTCAGTTCGAGAAAGAGTGTGCGCAGTGGAAGCAGCAGGATGAGGATGTACTGTCCTATGCGCTGTTCCCGGCTGTAGCGAAGGAATTCTTCGAGTACAGAGCGGCTCAGCAGACCGGTGTGGATTCTGCTGTGGCGGATAAGGGGAGCAAGGCTTATCCGGTATAAAGTAAAATAGAAAAGGATTGTGTTTTTAATCGTTCTGATTAAGAACACAATCCTTTTAAACATTCCCGGTTCAAAAACCGGACAGAACAACTGACAGGAAACGATCACCGTATGCTTTGTGTACGAGTTACCGTAACAATCAGAAGGCGGGCGCGTAGACCCGCCTTTTCTATAATATGGAGAAGGAATGAAACATGTACAGACTGATTATTGTAGACGATGAATGGGAGGCCCTTAAGGGGATGAGGGATACTCTTCCATGGGAACAATGGGGATTTGAAGTGGCAGGTGCGGCATCCAGTGGAGAAGAGGCCTGGTTACTCATTGAAACAATCACTCCGGATGTGCTGCTGACGGATATTCGGATGGACGAGATGAGTGGGATTCAGCTGATTGATCGAGTTCATCAGAAATATCCGGAGATACGGTCCGTGATTATAAGTGGATACAGCGATATTGAATATTACCGAAAGGCATTGGAGTACAAAGTCTTTGATTACATATTGAAACCGTCACGAGAGGAAGACTTTTCGAAGATTTTTGGTAATCTTCGGACGATTCTGGATCAGGAACGGAGCAAGGAAGAGCGATACCATTATTTTAAGGAACATTGGAACAAAAGCAGGGAGGCCCTGTTGGAAAGTTTTTTCTGTGATCTGTCAGAGGGCATTTACCGGGAGATCGGAGAAATTAGCGAGAAGGCGTCGGAATTCGGTATCTTACTGCCGCTCAAAGGTTATGTGGTGGAAATTGGCTGGCGCGTAGAAGACGGAGAAGAGGAGGATGCGGGCAGAACAGAGATAAGAAGATGTGCGCAGAAGTATTTCCGGGGAAATGACGGCTTTGTATTTGTGAATAAAGAACAGTTGGTGACAGTGATTTCTCCGGAGGTTGTGGGCGAGGCACAGCTGGAGAGAAAGATTCGGGAAATGCTGAGAGAAGCGTGGGCTGAATGGGGAATCGAGCTCTGTTTTGGAATCAGTTCCTTAGTTGGTATGAAAGAGATGGCGGAAGGACTGAAAGAGGCGGATATTGCACTCCATCAGATGATATTTATGGAAACGGAACAGATATTCAGCTATCAGGATCTGATTTTCGACGAAGACTGTGTAGTGGTTCAGTTACCGGTGGAGCCGGTTATTAACGGTGTTTTTTTAAATGGTGAAGCCGACTGGGAGCGGGAGCTGGAACGCTTTTTCAGCCATTTTAAAGGGAAATACATCTACGACTACAACCATTTGGATTTCTTGTGTATACAGATGTATCTGGAACTTCTCCGTTATGCAGATAAGCGGGAAATTGTTGTATTGGAGACGTGTTCCAGAGCAGAATTCGCAGAAGAACTGGCAAACATTTATTCTCTGAGCGGGAAACAGGCGTTCTTGACTGCAAAAATAAGTCAGATGGCCCATTCTGCTATGGGAACTGAGGTGAAATCAAGGCTGGTACGGGATATTGAACATATTATCAAAGAGGATTATTCCAGTGCCAATATGTCTTTAAACTATATTGCAGATAAGACTGGGCGGACGGTGAATTATCTTTCTGCTGTTTATAAAAATGAAACCGGTAAAAACATTAATGATGAGATTGTGCGGTGCCGTATGGAAAAGGCAAAACGCCTGGTGGGAGATGGACAGATGAAAATGTACCGGATCGCAGAATCCATAGGCTATACGGATAGTTCCTATTTTGCAAAGCTATTTAAACGCTATACAGGACTCAGTCCGGCAAGCTATCGGGAGACCGTTGCCAGGCAGAAAGAGGAGAAACTCTATGATTAGGAAATGGACCCTGAAGCGCAATCTTGTAGTGGTGAATGTTATTCTGCTGACTGCCGCTCTGCTGTACAGTTCGATCATGCTGATTCGTTACAGCGGAGAGGTATCCTTGAAGAATCTGATTAACAGTTCCTATGATATGCTGACCTATGTATGCAGAAGTGTGGACGATTTTATCACGACTGAGGTAAAGATCAGCACGGAGGTCATGCAGAGTGATTCGGATCTAAAAGAGCACCTGGAACGAAGACCAGAGGATTATGAGAACCCGCATGATAAACTGGTTGATATTTATCTCATGAACCGCTATCTGACCCGCAGAAATTCGTATTCCAGAGTGAGTGGGGCTCTGGCGGGAATTATCAATAAGAATGGAGTTGTTTATAATCTCCAGTATCCTATGGATATGGGGGATGAGGCAGAAGCATTTGCAGAGACGCTGATGAATAAAAAAAAGCGCCTGGAATACGGTTATGACTGGTATCCGCTTCAGATAAACTGCTTCGCGCCTGAAACAGGAAATATCCGTTATGACAGAATGATTCCTGTGTTTAAGAATCTTTTGCTGGATGGCGGCGGTTATCAGGGAACACTGATTTACAGCCTAAGCGAGGAACAGATATATGAACAATACAAGAAGTCAAAGCTTTTGGAAGAAGGTTATCTGTATATTATCAATGGGAATGGCAAATTAATTTCTCACAGTAATGAGGCAATGCTTCTTTGTCCAGAGGGAGTGGAGAACCAGATATATACGCGGCGGGTGATGGAAGGGACCGGAAACTATTTTATTGAAAACCGGGAAGTCGTGATGTCACAGCGTCTTAATGATGGTAATTGGATCGCAGTGGCAGTAATTCCTTTGGACAATATGATTGGTGAGGTTGTGGGAATCTATAAACGGTTTATCTTCGTAATTGCAGTGATTCTGATTATATCTGTATCCGTATCTGTCCTGCTGTCAAGAGAGGCCATAAAGCCTTTGGAAACCATGATTGCCTCTATGGAAAGAGTGGAAAACGGCGACTTTTCTGTTCGGGTGGATGAAAAGGGGCCTTCTGATATCGCACGGTTAATTCATCATTACAATAATATGCTGGAAAATACGGAACGTTATATCAGGGAAGAGTATCAGATAAAACGGATGAAAAAAGCAGCTGAACTGGATGCCCTTGTGGCGCAGATTAATCCGCATTTTCTCTATAATACACTGGAATCCATTGTGTGGCAGGCAAGAGCGGCTGGCGCATATAAGATCAGCGACATGGCTTATTCTCTGGGAAAAATGTTTAATATTATGGTAAATAAGGGACATAGTATGCTGACTGTGGAAAAGGAGCTGGAGCATGTAAAGCTCTATGTGCACCTGCAGAATAACCGTTACAATGACAGGTTTGATCTAAGGATTGACTTAGATGATGAGGAACTGTTACAGTATCGTACCTTGAAGCTGATTCTTCAGCCGATCGTTGAGAATATTATCCTCCATGGTTTTACAAAAGAGCAGGAGGACTGTACGATTCATATCGGAGTCTATTTAAACCGCGGTATGCTGGTCTACGATGTGGAGGACAATGGAATCGGTATTCCAAAGGCTGAACTGGAAAGCATCAGGGCGGGATTGAAGGAACAGAATGTGATGGAATATGATGAACAGAATGCAAAACTCAGAAGGAACAGCGGAAGGGGAATCGGTCTGCAAAACGTCCATCAGAGAATTGGCCTCTATTATGGAAATCAGTATGGCCTGGAGATATACAGCGAGGAAGGTGAAGGGACGGAAGTGATTATCCGGATACCGACAGACGAATCGTAAAAATGTACCGGAAATCGTAGTTCTTTTTTATGGCTGCGGTACGGACCCAATGCTATACTTGAGCCATAAAGAAAGAGAGGGGTAACTACCATGAAGAAAAAATTGAGTTTTGTATTGGCGCTTGCTATGGCTGCTTCTGTGATGGGCGGCTGCAAGGGGGCAAATACGGCGCAGAGTGCATCAGATCCGTCATTAGCAGCAAAGGAAGAGGGAAAGGAATCCTCTGAAAACGAGGAGTCTAAAAATGAACAGCCAGCGAGTGAACAGTCGGGGGAAAAGGTTCACTTAAAATGGGCAGTGAAGGCCAGTGAGGCTGGACGGGCAGAATTTGAAGAGATGGCGGCTATGGCGGAAGAAGCCTGCAATGTAGATATAGAGATAATTGCACTCCCTGATCCGGGAGCGGGAGAAGCCAATAAGCTTTTGATCAGTCTGATGGCTGGAGATGAGTTTGATATTGTAGAGGATGCCTATTCCAATATGAAGCAATTTTATGAAGCCGGGGTGATCGAGGAACTGGGACCGTTGGCGGAAGCAGCAGGTTACGATATCGAAAAGATCTTTGGTGATTATCCGGCGTCTTTTGACGGAAAAGTCTATGGCCTTCCTGCCTATGTAGATAAGGCGATCACGATTTATAATAAGGATGTGTTTGATCAGGCTGGTGTCTCTTATCCGGAGGCAAAGGACTGGACATGGGAGAAGTTTATAGAGATTGGAAAGAAGCTGACAGATGAAAAGGCAGGCATCTATGGTGCGTACAATCCGGACTGGGTTCATTACAATTATATGTATGCCATGCAGAAGGGATTCAGCCACTATAAAGAGGATGGTACCTCCAATTATGACGATCCGCTGTTTAAGGAGAGTGTGAAATGGTATTACGATCTGGGAAATACTGAGAAGATTCAGCCTTCCTATCTGGTACAGAAGAGTAAACAGATGCCGGTGGATTACTTTACCACTGGTAAGGTAGGAATGAGTGTCTGCGGCGGATGGACAACAAACTGGATTATTGATCATGATAAGTATCCAAGAGACTGGAAGGCGGGAGTACTGCCCATGCCGCATCCGGAGGGAGAAGATCCGTCTGTCAGCGTTGTAGTCAGTAATGTATGGGTTCCAACAACTTCGAAAAATAAAGAAAGAGCATTTGAAGTAGTGAAGCTGTTTGCGGAAAAACAGTATACTTTGGGATATGGACGTATTCCGGCAAGAATTGATTTGACTGACGCTGAAATCCAGGATTACATCAGAGATCAGATACTGCCGGCATTAGAACCGGACGGAATTACGGTAGAAGATATCCAGGCAATGTGGTTTGATCCGGATGTAAATATATTCGATGAGAAACCGGTTGGAACAGCGAGCACAGAGATTAAAAATATTATTGTCGATGAATGCGGTCTTTATGGAATCGGTGAACAGTCACTCGATGATACAGTGACGCATATCAAGACAAAGGCGGACGCGGCTATTGAAACTGCTGAGAAATAACAGAATAGAGTGGAAAGGGATGATAATACGTGACTTCTTCTTTGCGTAAAAAAGAGGCACTCACCGCATGGCTGTTTATCACGCCATACTTGATTGGATTTACACTGTTTCATTTTCTGCCTGTTCTGCTGTCCGCAGTACTCAGCCTTACTGATATGAGATATATCAGCATGATTGATAAGACTCATTTAATTGGACTGGGGAACTATATTGAGATGAGCCGCGATCCGGAATTCTGGAATGCATTTCGCAACAGCATCGTTTATTCCGTATGCTTTGTACCATTTGTCATGGCTGCCGGCCTTTTGCTGGCAGTCCTGGTAAATCAGAAGATTCATTTTCGCAATGGGATACGGGCGATGATTTTTATGCCTTACGTCTCCAATATGGTAGCAATTGCCATTGTATGGTCTATTCTTTTAGATCCAGTAGATGGAATTGTGAATCAGACATTGCGCGCATTGGGGGTCACCAATGCGCCGATGTGGCTTATGGGATCGAAGACGGCTCTTTATTCGGTAGTAATGATCGCTGTTTGGAGAGAGGTGGGGCTGCAGTTTGTTACGTATCTGGCGGCACTGCAGGAAGTTCCGACGGAACTGAAGGAGGCAGCCCAGATTGATGGAGCTGGCCGATTCCAGCAGTTCATCTATGTAACATTGCCGCTCATAAGAAATACCACATTTTTGCTGACGATCACTTCTATTATTACTTCGCTGAAGAATTTTACGATCATTCAGGTGCTCACAGCCGGGGGACCGGGAAATTCTACTACGGTGCTGCCTCTCAACATTGTTGATACGGCTTTTGCGTCCGCGCGGATGGGATATGCCAGTGCCCAGGCCATGGTCATGTTTATTCTGGTTATGGGAGTCACTATTGTTCAGTGGGTTGGCAAAAACCGCAGCGAAATTTATTAGGAGAGGGCATCGGTATGAAACAAAATAAGAAAAAGGTTGGAAAGATTGTGATGACAGCAGTGCTTCTGATTTTGGGAGCAGCAAATATTTTTCCATTTATCTTTATGCTGTCCGCTTCTTTCAAACCATTGAACGAAATATTTGTCTATCCGGTGAAACTGATACCGGAACATTTTATCACCAGCAATTATAAAGAAGTTTTTTCCGCGCAGTATAGTTTTGTACGATGGTATTTTAATACGTTCGTTATGGTGGGAACGATACTTGTGTTGAAGGTTGGAATTGTGACTCTGACAGCATATGCGTTTGCCAGACTGCGTTTTAAGGGAAGGGATATACTTTTTGTCGTATTGCTGTCCTCCATGATGATCCCGCCGGATGCGGTTATTATACCGAAATACGTAATTTTTAAAGCATTTGGGATCACAGACTCCATGTGGAGTATCGTTCTTCCATCAATTTTCGATGTATTCTTTGTTTTTATGGTGCGCCAGTTCTTCCTGGGAATACCGGAGACGCTGAGTGAGGCCGCTATTATCGACGGCTGCGGACACTTTAAGATTTATTCTCAGATTGTTCTCCCTCTGGCTAAGCCGGCAGTCATTACCATGATCCTGTTTACTTTTATATGGGCATGGAACGATTATATGGGGCCCTATATATTCATCACTACGCCAGCCAAACAGATGTTGTCTGTCGGAATTAAGATGTTCCAGGTGAATAATTCTGTGGACTATGGGCTTCAGATGGCTGCGGCTACGATGGTTCTGATTCCGATTATTGTGATGTTTCTGTTCTCTCAGAGATACTTTATTGAAGGAATCGCGACCAGTGGAATGAAAAATTAGCAGGAGGCCTGAAATGAACTATATATTGCGTGCAGTGATTCATGAGGATCAATGGGAGCGGCAGCTGGAGGATATCATCTGGGTGTGTCATGAAGCAGGGATTGAAGAGGTTTATTTAAAGGAACAGTGTCATCAGATACTAATGTCCCCATTTCCTATGGAAAAGCACCGCAGGATGGCGGAGATATATGGGAAAATGGCGGAGCGGCTAAGAGAAGAGAGAATTACATACAGTATTAATCTTGCTACCAGCGTAGGACATGTGGACTGCAGGCTAAAGGATAAAGATCTCCTCCCATATGGAAAGTTTACAGGGGAGAGTCTACAACCTGCTGATTCTGTATACTGTATTCTGGATGAGGGATGGCAGAATTACATTGCAAGTGTATGTGCTGTCTATGCATCTACTCACCCTACTGTTCTGATGGTGGATGATGACTTCCGAAGCCTGAATCATTCGGCTGCATTTGGCTGCTTCTGTCCGATCCATGCGAAGGCTGTGTCTGAAAAACTGGGGAGAGAATTGGATAGCGGCCAACTTCTGGCTGCGGTTACACGCAATTCGGAAGAAGGGAGATCGGTGAGAAGAGCGTGGCTGGAAGTCAATTTTGAGGGCCAGAAGAAGGCGGCAGCAGGAATAGAACAGGCGGTGCACCGCGTCGATCCTGCTATAAGAATTGGGTTGATGAACAGCGGGGAGGCGGCTCATGCACTGCAGGGAAGGGACATGGAAACGCTCCTGCGCACGTTTGCAGGAGCGAACAGGCCCCTGTCAAGGCCTCTTGGAGGAGCGTACTCCGACTGTCTTCATCAGGATCTGGTCGCGGTCCATCAGGGAATGGCACTTAGTATGGCCCAGCTTTCTCCGGAAGTGGAAATTATCAGTGAAGTAGAAAACTGGCCTCATACGAGATTTACGAAGAGCCTGAACATGACAGGACTGCAGATGGAACTGCATACGCTGGCGGGGGCGGATAAGATTTCTCTGAATGTTTTTGATTTTATGGCAACACCTTATGTACAGGAAAAGCCCATGGTTGAGTTGATCAGGGACAGGAAACCGGAACTTGATAAGGCGGCAGAGCTTCGTAAGGGAAAAGCGCAGGATGGGCTGGGGCTCTTATGGTGGTATCCGGGGCAGGAAAATCTGCTGGAGACACCTGGAGGACGGCTGGATGAGCTGATTATAAAGCGGGAGTTTGATACATTATTTCCGATGCTTGGTATTCCTGTATGTTTCGAGGAGCGGGAGGTGAACCTGCTGTCTGGAGTCAATGCGCTCTGCTGCAGCCGTGAGGAACTCATAAGGCTGCTGGGAAAAGGTTTGATTCTGGATGGGGACGCGGCCAGATATGTATGCAGGCGTGGGCTGGGAAGTTACATCGGCTGTGATGATATGGGGGACGAGTTAAATTCGCCATCGGCAGAGCTTTTATGCGGGGAAGAATTCCATGGAATATTTGCCGGGAATCTGCTTCCGACTGACTGGCTGCGGCTGGAATATAAAAAAATCAGAGTTCCTCTGCTTCAATATGATTCTGCCTGCAGAGTTCTGACCAAATTTGTTGACAAAGACAAGAATGTATTGGGAAATGGGATCACATTGTATGAAAACAGACTGGGGGGAAGAGTCTGCGTGATTCCCGGGTATATAGGAACATGGCAGTTTGCTTATCGCAGCAGGAGCTGGCAGATGATGCGTATTGTGGATTGGCTGTCAAAGGGGGAGTTTCCTGTTCTTGTGGAAGACAGCCCCAATATTGCGCCGCTTTATTATCTGGACAGAAAAACAGGAGAAGGTCTTTTGGCCCTTGTAAACACGGGACTGGATAAACAGAGGGTCTGCCTTCGCTGTGGTCCAAAGCTGTGTATATGTGAAGACGATATGGAGGAAGTATATAGACTGGAGCCACTGGAACTGCGCATGATCAGAACGTGTATAAAATAAATGAAAAGGAGAGTAAATCATGAAAAAGCCTAATCTGCTTGTCGTATTTGCAGATCAATGGAGAAATACAGCAAGAGGTCTCCATAATCCTCAGATTGCGACTCCTAATATGGACCGGTTTGCGGAGGAGGCATTTAGCACCGATCAGGCAGTGAGCGGCTGTCCGTTGTGTTCACCCTATCGAAGTGAACTGCTTACTGGACGCCGTGCCGTTCATACAGGAGTCTTCGGAAACTGCATGACAGGATATGATATGTGTCTTTCGCCGGAAGAATTATGCATCAGCCAGGTACTTAAGGAGTCTGGATATCGGACCGGCTATATAGGAAAGTGGCACTTGGACAGTCCTGAGCTAAACTCAGGCAGTCAGCCATTATCAGGAGCGGAGGGCTGGGATGCTTATACACCTCCGGGGAAAAAAAGGCATGGTTTTGAGTACTGGCATGCGTATAACGCATGGAACGATCACCTCCATATGCATTATTGGGAAGAGGACAGCGAAAAAATCTTTACGAACCTTTGGTCACCGGTTCATGAGACAGATAAAGCGCTGGAGTTCATGGAGAGTAGGAAGAAGGAGCCTTTTGCGCTCTTCCTCTCCTGGAATCCACCCCATCCTCCTTTTGAAAAGATACCGGAAAAGTATTATGACCTTTACCGTGATTTAGAACCGGATTATTCGCCTAATGTCGAAGGGGACCGTTTTGACAATCAGACGGGAGAACCAGGGGTCAAGAGCCGCAAAGAACTGGACGAGGCGATCCGTTGCTACTATGCGGCAGTTACGGGACTGGATGAACAATTTGGACGAATTATTACCTGGCTAAAGGAGAATGAGCTTTACGATCAGACTATCGTTTTATTAACTGCTGACCATGGCGAACATTTGGGGGCTCATGGTTATGTGGGAAAACACACCTGGTATGAGGAATCCATTAATGTTCCCTTTATGCTGAGTTACCCGGAAAAGATACCTGTAGGCCGCAATGATATCTCGATGGAGACCGTGGATATATTTCCTACGCTGTTAGGGCTTATGGATATTACAATACCTCCTTCTGTGGAGGGACGCTGTCTGGCAGACTGGCTTATATGCGGTAAAAGACCGGAGAATGAAGCTGTATATTCCTCCGCCTATATCAGCCGTGACATTTTTTTAGAAGCTTACAGAGAGAAAGGGCTGGATCCTAAAAGAAGCGGTTGGCGCTGTATCAGAACACCAGAATACAAATATGTGATTGAGAAAGGGTATTTGCCAGAGGATGTACCAAGATATTTATTGTTTAACAGGAAGGCAGATCCATATGAAATAAATCCATTGATATCCAATTCTCCCTGGGAGCACTCTTTGATGGCACAGATGCACAGACGGCTGATTAAGCATCTGGAGGAGACGGGAGATTTAATAAAATTAGAGTAGAAAGGGGCTGCCGCACGAAAACGTGCGGAGGCCCCTTTTTTGCTGCAGATAACTGTGTAAACAGAATCGGATCAATGGCGTCGGATATCATTAATAATTTGCTGGATATGTGCTATTTGCTCCACGGTCAAGCCTGAGACTTCCAGATAGAAGCGGTTATCCAGCTCCAGAAGATAGTCGGTGCTGACGGAAAAATAATGGGAGATCTTTACCAGCATATCAATAGAGGGAAGTATATTATTATTTTCCCAGTTCGATATCGTTTGTTTTGTCACATTCAGTTGAGCAGCCAGTTGTACCTGATTCAAATTTCTTGATTTTCTCATCATTTTAAGCATTTCACCAAACATATGATTCTCCTTCCCCATAAGTTTATCCTGAAAAAAGAATGTTTACAAAATACTAAAGTATTGCTATAATGGACTTTATAAAGAAAGAGAAATGTACATAAAAGTCGATATATAGACTATAAACTAATTGTTTACAAATCATGAATAAGATATTCTTGTATAAATTAAAAAATACTTATATAAAAGTAAAATATGCTTTTGTAAAAAAAGGCGCATTTCCGTAAAAAGAAATAGGCGGTCAGGAGTACAAGAGGAAGTCAGGTGATGGCATGGAAATCAGCTATGACGGTATGATACCCGGAGGAGTGATCATCAGCGTGGATCACTATGAAAATGATGAGATGAGCGGAAGGCTGTATCATCTTTACGCAGATGAGTGTGAGAAATTTCACAGTGTATTGGATATGGTGAAGACTCTGGAACGGTTATTTGACAGGATACAATCTCCAAAACGTGCAATGGAAGAGAGATATTTCCATTCGGAGACAGAACCTCAGAGGGTAAATGAGGAAAGACCGGATGTTCCGGTCATGAAGCGTCCCATTGTGCGAAAAGGCATGAAAGCGACCTTTGCGGTCTATGTATGCTATCGCCGGAATGCCAGCTGGCAGGGACAGGTGATGTGGGAAGAGGAAAAAAAGAAAGTGAATTTCCGAAGCGTGCTGGAACTGCTGAAGCTGATGGACAACGCGATGGGAGATTAACAGAGGGAACAGAGATGGAGAACAGAATGTTTGGAACGATGGAGATTCGGATGCTGGGGGGATTTACCATATCTTACGATGGGCAGGAGATAGCCCTGGGACGCAGCAGCACAGCCAAATTTATTCAGCTTCTTCAGATCGTATGGCTCCATGGGGAAAAGGGCATCTCGAAGGAACAGGTGATGAACAGCCTTTATGACAGGGAGCAGGTTTCCAATATTAATAACAGTTTGAATAATCTGATTTACCGTATGCGCAGACAGATGGTGCAGGCCGGATTGCCGGAAGCCATGTATATCTGCAATCAGGACGGGCTCTGCGTAATCGATGAGTCGATTCCGGTAAATGTGGATGCAGCTGAATTTAAAAGCTTGATGGAAAAAGGAAATCTTTCAGTTGGAGAGAGTGAAAAAGCTTCTTATTACGTGAAGGCGGCAAAGCTTTATCAGGGAGAGTTTCTGCCGGCGCTGTCCACGGAAACCTGGGTTATGATGGAAAGCCTTCAGTTAAAACGTGTATTTGAAACGTGTGTCAGGTGGCTGGGAGACTATTTAAAGAAGCAGAAGGATTATGAAGCGGCATACCGGCTCTATACGAGAGCGGCGAAGATCTATCCCTTTGACGACTGGCAGGTTCACCAGATTGACAGCCTGATCTGCCGGGGAGAATATAAGGAAGCGTACCGTCTTTATGATAAGACTGTGAAACTGTATTCCGATGAACTTGGAATCCCGCCGTCGGGTCCCATGCTGAAATGTTATCAGAGGATGAGCGGGAAATTAACCTGCTGTCCCAATGAGCTGCAGGTGATCAAGTCGGAACTGGAAGAATTTGAGGAGGAGGGAGGCCAGTATGGAGAGGGCGCATACTGCTGCTCTTATCCCAGTTTCCTGGATGCGTACCGTTTAATGAGCCGTATTATGGAGAGAAGCGGCCAGTCCGTTTTTTTGATGCTCTGTACACTGGTTGACTATGAAGGGAAAATGATTCAAAACCAGGAAAAACTAAAAAAACGCTCGGATCTCCTGAAGAATGCAATACAGCAGTCTTTGCGCCGCGGAGACGCTTATACAAAATACAGCAATTCTCAGTATCTCGTACTGCTGGTGGGAACGAAGCAGGAGGACTGCTCGGTGGTATACCGCAGAATTAACCGTAAATTAAAGGAACTGGCGGGGCCGAGAGCAGAGCTGAGTTTTAACGTCACATCACTTTCCAACCTGCACAGGGCCCTGGATTAGAGTAAAAGTATCCGCATATCAGAGGATACTTTTATTGCGTTCAGAGCAAAAAATACAAAATTTTCCATTTGCGTGATGGGTTTGATGATATGTGAATTGATAAAGTAAATACATAAGGTGATCAGTATGGAAAATATTAAGAGAATGATTTCAGCACCAAACCTGCTGAATATTTGTATAGACAGCAGTAAAAACGGAGAGTACGGCGGACGAATCTGGTACTTGTATAAGAACTGGCCCGTCCCATTTTCAAATACCGTAGATTTAATAAAGAAGATGGATGGTTTTTTCGATACGTTGAATTACCCGGAGGCATCAACGGTAAGCCGGACATTTTATATGGAAGAGAAAAGCCGGAAACCGGAGGAGAAAAAGGAGGCAGTGGCGCAGATGGCTGTTCAGGAATTGTTGGAGAAAAAGGGCGATGAGGCTACATTTATTATTTACGTAAAGTACAGACAGAACGCAACCTGGCAGGGTGAAGTCATCTGGGCGGATAAAAAGAAAAAGAAGTGCTTCCGCAGCGCACTGGAACTGCTGAAAATGATAGACAGCGCGTTGGATCATGGAAAGATTGATACAGAAGGCTGAACGAAAGGGTCTGAGAAAGGCAGGAGTTATGATGAGTTTTGTGAATAGACAATTTTATGAAAAACATAAAAAACGCCGGCTGGAGAAGCTGTGGCGGCGCAGCCTGGCCTGGCTTCTGGCTGTTTGCATCTGTCTGGGAAATGTGAACATTGCTGCTTTTGCTGCGGAATTCGTGGAAACAGGAGGAACTGGTGCGACTCCCAGCAATGCAAAGAAAGAGAATTCTGCAACACCGAGCAACGCAGACCGTTCTGCATCGGAAATATGGCTTCCTGATGGAATGATGAAGGGAGCAGAGCTGTTAGAAGAAGCGGAACGGGCGGTTACAAATGATTACCGGTTCGATTTTAACAATTTAATGAAAATGATCGATGCAGGGAATCAGGACGAAGAGGATGACGAAGCGGAAGATGAATCGGATACCGGCAGCGCTGAGCGGTATAAGAAGTTATTTAAGGGATATGACAGTTTTACTCTGTTTTACGATAATGGAAAGTTTGGCCGCCTGGGCGGCGACAGCGAGGAAGCGTATGCATATATCCTGGTGCGTGTTCCAAAAGAAGCCTATCATGCTTATCTTACCGGAGAAGATTCCGTCAGGACCGCAACTGCTTCGGAGGCTGATGCGGCAGACGGCGGCTACAAGTTAAAGGGGGATGAGGATATCATCTTCCTCTATGTAAATGCCGGTGAGCAGGATGTGTCCTTTTACTTGAATCTGGAGGATGTCGAAGCTGGTGAGGTGACAGTTCCGAACGCGGATGCGATTTGGGAAGAACCGGATAAGCCTGATAAACCGGAAGTGAGTCTGCCGGCTGAAGGCGGTGTAAATGGAACGCCGGCGGAAAGCCCGGATCCGGATACAGCGGCTGATCCCGGCAAAAATAAAGATGAGGCAAATCCGGAGAACCCCGCACCTGACCGGAATGAAGAAATTGGTGAAAATGAGGAGAGCGGGGGAGCGAAGGAAACCGGAGGGACGCAGGAGAACGGCGGAAAGGCGGAGGCCGGAGGAACGCAGGAGAGTGGCGGAAAGGTGGAAGCCGGAGGAACGCAGGAAAGTGGCGGAAAGGTGGAAGCCGGAGGAAAGCAGGAGAGTGGCGGAAAGGTGGAAGCCGGAGGAACACAGGAGACCGGAGG
>NZ_JBKVCZ010000078.1:0-32025 GCF_046966825.1 Hungatella sp.
ATATTTGATATCGGCTGCACGGATCCCGAATACTGGTTTCCAATGTCACCCGGAGTTTCACACTGAGCCTCGTACTCCGTACCAGACGCCAGTTCCCTTGTGACAGTATAGACCAGGGAGTTCAGCCCCCAGCGGCTGCCGATCGGAACTGCTCCTGTTGTTATCATTTTTCGTACCGCGGCAGTGGCAGGTTTTCTTATTACCCCGAAAGCGTTCACTGCCCGGTCAAGATACTCGCCGACTGCGGTATCCGGAAAGATCAGATCCAGATAGTTTTCCAATTGGAAATTCTGCTGTGCCAGAAAGTACGCACACGGCGCCAGAGCGTCATATATGATACTTCCCTCCCTCTTATCCACGTTACTCGGTACTCTGTCCAGCATGGCCTGTAACAGCTCCTCATATGTCATACAGGTACCTCCATTTCTATTTCGATATTCCCATAAATACTGAAGACATTAAAAGAGCACTGGCACGTGTCACCAGTAAAAGAAAAGCTGAACCCATCAACCTCCTGTATCCTGTCGTCACGCAACAGTGCTTCCTGTATCATTCTCTTCATTTCTGCCCGTACATAGGGCTGCTCCTCTCCGATCAGCTCTTTCCATGCAATTCCATAACTGAAACTGTATATGGGGTACTCATACTGTTCGGTATCAAGTGCCTTATAAACAGCCTGTTTTAATGCTTCCAGATCGTCTACATACCCTTCTATCTTACAGGGCGATACTTTATAAGTCTTTCCTTCAAAAGTCCGTTCCTGGAGTACTATGCCGGTTGTAAGTTTCATGTTAACCTCCTGTCTGATATGGCTTCCCGATGATCTCCAGAATATAATACTCCCGGCCACCGTCGTTGCGAAGAAGCCTGACTTTATCACCGGCAGCTATCTTCGATACCATATTCCCGGTTACCATGCTCATGGGAATCGGAAGATCTCCAACCATAACAGCGTTCCCTTTATACTCTCCGATCACTACCGCAGTCACCTTCCGGTTATTCAGGTAATTGTTTACTATCGTTTTTATGACATTAAACAGCTCGTTCGCTCCATTCCTGTCACTCACCAGCCATCACCTCAACTTTCATAGTGTGAACCGGCAGGAAATCGTGTGTAACCTTTTTCACGATCAGCCTGTGGCCCAGTCCAATCTCATTTATGCTTCCATAGATACTGTTTCCGGCACGCACCCGGAGATCTCCCAGGCATTCCAGTTTCAATGTTTCTTTCTCATGGTTATACAGTTTAAGAAGATTGTTCGCCCGCTCCTGTGCTTTTGCCGCATTATCAATCCCGGAAGCTGATGTTTCGAAATACTGGAGCAGCCCGTACCGGTTTATGGATTCCTGATCGGCTGCGGCACCTACATCCATTTTCTTGCTTTCCTCATCTTTCCAGCCTACCTTGATCCGGTTATAAAAATCATCATCAATAGACTTCTCCCAGCTGTAGCCGGTACACAGGCTCCGGTCTCCCAATACAAGCGGAAGCTGCAAATTTCGCATATTCCAGAGACATATGGATCCATACTCATCACGAACGCAATACATCTCCTGTGTCGCAATCAGCGTATCAGAGATGGCCTGCGTCACTTCATCAAGCCATGTTTTATCCGAATCTGCAATGGTCGGTAACACATATCCCGGTTCCTCCAGTGTACCGGGTTTCAGAGACAAAAAGGTGCACATATTCTGTACCAGGTTCTTCAGCGTCCCATTTTCCAGCACAATGATCTCCTTTGCTTTTGCATACCGCAGCTGGTCATAGACCTTAACCTTAATAATTCCGGATTCATCGCCGGATACCTTAAAAACAGTTCCAAAAAAGATGCCATCAGCCTGATCGTTATCAGTCAGGCGAACAACATCTCCGTTTTGCAATATAAGATCATCGTTGATATACGAGATATCCATGCTGCTGGATCCATCATTAAGAACATCTGACCAGGATAATTCCGTGCACATACCAGATATGTCGTAAATATATCCCCCTGTTTCAACTAATACTTCCATATGGCCTCCTATGTCGGTATTGTAAATACCTGTCCCGGATAGATCAGGTTCGCATTCTTGATATCTGGATTGGCTGACATGATCTTCGGATATTGGGATCCATTGCCATAATACTTCTTAGCTATCCCCCACAGCGTATCTCCCGACTGTACTGTGTGTGTTTTATTTGCAGTTACCGCAGGATTCTCAGCAAGAGGCGTTTCCTCCTGCTTTACCGTAGCATCAGGAGTCTGGACAGCTACATACCTTTTTCCGGCCCCTTTATACTCCATGAGTGTCAATGATATATACTTATCCCCTTCTTCTCCTGCTTTTTCCACTACCTCTACACTCTTTACCAGTACCTTGACGCTGATATCATCTGAAATATCATTCGATGCAATGAACCGGATCGGCTTCTTATTCTTCTGAGCCTTCCGGAACATCTTCTCGTAATAATCTGCATCGGCTTCTGTACCGGATTCCATGTAATTAACGTCCTGACTGGGAAATTCAGCCTCAAAGCTGAACTCCTCCAAAGCACAGTAGGAAGGGATAGAAACCTGCCCTTCCTCCAACACCTGATACGTTTCGATATTAAGTTCTCTTGATCTCTTAATCTCCTCCGGATTGACCGGAAGCTTATATTTCTTGCTGCCATATTTGAAATATACCGAGTATGACATTAAGCTGGCACCCCCTCTGGAGCAGTTGCAATCATTTCTTTGAGCTGTTCAGATACATGACTCATGATGTTGTTGGTATCTGCCTCTTTAGTAATCGGACCGCTGAATTCTACCTTAATATTTGGCGCAAGTGTATTTTGGGAGATGCGGGCAATATAATCGCGCTCTGCAAGCTTCCGCATCCACTCGATATCCTCTTCGTTTTCAACCTTTACTGCTCCATTCTTTCCTTTTCCCTTCACAGTTGCAGGACTTCCATCTGTTGCAAACTGGCTGTAATCAATTCCCTCTTTATCTTTAGGAGCAAATCCAGCAAACGGGTTTGATATACTGTCAGCTAGACCCGCACCAATATCATAGCCTCTATTAGCAAAATCAGCGCCGTTCAAGAAATCTTTTTTCTGAACAATTTCTTTCCAACCAGCTGCATCTTTCGCTTCCGAAGCCGCTTTTTCAAGTCCTGCCTTAAAATTGTCTAATCCTGCAGAGATCTGCACATTCACGCCTGGGATTCTATTGATGATAGTTTCTATCGATCGGGCCATTTCAGCGACATATCCGATGACAGTGGAAGCCAGATCATAGAACAAAATTTTTACAGCGGCTATTGGATCATTCCACACATTAGCAAAGAAATTAACCACTTCGGCGATAATGTTATACATCATAATAAAGTAGTTGATTACAGCTGCCGCCCAGCCTCCTATTACTGCACCGATAATACCTGTTGCCGATATCGTTGATCCTGAAAAATGATTCACTGCCGCAACTGCCGCATAAAATACTGCAATCAATACCAGTATCAGCCCAACAATCCAAACAATTGGGCAGGCATACAGAGCTGAATTCAGCCCAAGTTGGGCAGTAACCTCAGCCCATGTGGCTCCTGATGATGCCCACATTGCCAGAGCAAGAATTCCTATTGATACCGCCTGTGCTCCTGTACGTACCGCCGATATTAATGCCAGTCCATTGGATATGCCCAAAACAAGCGCATAAGCCCCTACCGCGGCAACAGCCGCCCAGATAAACGGCGATACCATCGGCCATGCAGTAACGCAAAAATTAATAAACTCGTTCATTGCGTCCCCCGCCCAATAAATTGCCCCAATAAAATTGTTTATAGCCTGTTGACCTGCATCAGAATTGAGTATACTGTTAATTTTTTCAAATACCCCGCCAAAAGCCTGCGTTCCCGCATTTTTTATTCTATTCCACACATCTCCGAAGGTCTGCGGCATCGTCTCAAACTTTTTATTGATATCATCAGCAGAATCAAACATAGCGTTTTTAATAATTTCCGCCGTAATTGCCCCATCCGATGATAATTCTTTCAATTCACCTTTTGATACGTCAAGATACTTTGCGATCGCATTAGCCACCATCGGTGCATTTTCCATGATGGATCGGAATTCGTCCCCTTGCAGTTTTCCAGACGCCATGGCCTGCGTCAACTGTAGAAAAGCAGACTGTTGTTCCGAAGTACCGGCGCCAGATACTTTCAATGATTTCTGAAGCAGTTCTGTAAAGCCAATGGCTTCCTGATTGCTTCCGAAAGCATCGCCCGCCAGCATCTTCATTTTTGCTACAGCGTTAGCCATATCATCATACTGTCCTCTTGCACGGTTAGCTGCGGCGAAAATATCGTCTTGAAGTGCCTTCTGTTCTTCAAGGCTTCCTGTGATCATAGCCAGCCTGGCGTTGGTATTGGTGTAGCTGTCAGTAAGATCCACAATCTTCTTCACCGCTGCAAGACTGGCTATTGTTCCAACAAATTTAGCGATCCCGGAACTTGCTGCTCCTGCAACACGACCAGTACGGTCCATGGAGTCATTCAGTTTATCCGTATTTTTGCTTGCCCCCAGTGTTTTTGTGGAAGCAGCGTCTACTTTTCCGATGAATTTGTTTATAGTTGTGCTGTATCCGTCCATAAGCCGGAACATCGCACTTAATGTAGGCATGACATACCTCCTATTTCATCTGATTGGCAAGCCTCTTCTCTTCCTCTATCCGAAGGTCAATGCTTGCATATATGAAAGCACGCTCCCGCTGGCTCATAGATTCCAGAGCAGATGGGAGTAAGCGGAGTTTCTGCAGGGCGAAGTGAGCATAAGTCAACTCAACATCACCCTGCTTTATCAGTTTTTTGCCTCGTCAATATCTTCGTTGATATCCTTATCCAATCCAGAAATATCGTACACCGCTTCTAAAAGCGCACCGTATTCACCGACATAAAGCATTTTTGCCAACAGTTTTGATGCTCCCAATACGCCATATGCGCTCTGCAATTCCGTATTTTCAAGGTCTGGTTCCGCTACTGCTGCTGCTGTAAGTTCCTGGTTATAAGCTACCCGATCAAAAGTTTCGTTTCCTTTTTTATCTCTTTTCGTATACTTCTTAATCAGTCCCTCATTCTCCTGCTGAGTAATGGGGCGGATAACGAACGGGACCGGCTTGCCGTTTTCCTTAAATCTATCAGACACAAATACTTCTCGATTTTCTGTCTGTTCTGGGTGTAAAAATGCATTTAAACTACTCATACTATTTCCTCACTTTCTATATTTAGGGCAATAAAAGAGCACCCTGATTTCTCAAGGTGCCTATTTTTAAAGATTAAGTATTTGTTTCTTTTTCGCTTCAAACTCTTCCGATGTTATAATTCCAGCATCGAGCAAATTCTTGTATTTCAATATTTCGTCAGCTCCAGAGGTTTGGTCTTGAGCTTGTACGTTACTGTCTCCCATTAACGCAAACTCGGTAAGAACGCTTTGTATGTGTCCGTTGTAAATATTATACATCATGGAATCCGACTTAATAGAGCCAGTAGTAAGGAAGTTTATATACACTTCTTGATACACTGAATTTCTCGTAATGATCTTAATGCGAAGCTCTTTAATTTCTTTTCTTTCTTTTTTAGGTCCTGTGATTCCGCCAACAACTGCCCCTATTCCTCCAAAAAGCACACCGCCTGCAACCGCCCTCCCCAAACCTCCAGAGGTTATATTTGCACCATTTTCTATTAAGGTATATTCAATCAAATCTTCAAAACGGAAGATAACCCTGTAAGCCGGAATCTTCCAAAGACGGTTAACTGTATCTATCTCAATATACTTTTCGAGCTTTTTATCTGGATTAAATATTCTCGCGAGATTATCATTATCCACCTTTGCCACTATAGCTTTTTTTACTCTTTGGACAGGAATGTTTTTCCAGCCTAGCGTTATTAAAAACTCACCGCATTTGCCTTGACAAGTCTTGCATATACAACCGTCCTGTAGTTTTATACTTCCATCATTAACTCCGCATATGCTACATTTTTCTTTAGCCCCGAATAGTCCCATGAATCTCCCACCTTTCAATAATTAAATTTATTATATTATCAAAGGAAGGATAACACAATACTTATCTCATATTTTCCGGGAACGCATAGCTTTCTAACTCATCCACATCATCAAATGTAAAATCCGTATCTACGGTGTTCAGATCTTCGCTGGAGTCGTCCAGATATGCCACCGGAGCCTTTGCCAGAATACAGTTCCTCATAACCACCACCCGGCGTCCCACAGTAGATGCAGGATCCTCATTCGTCGTCTGGATACTGATCTGCGGAACCTTGCCCTCTTTGATATACTGCTGATAAACAGCAAGCGCGGCGGGGCTTACGTTGTACATAGTCAGCGTTCCTTTTCCCTCTGCACCTACAACCTTATGCTGTGTCATACGATGCCCCAGGAGCCGCTTTGCAATCACCTTAAACTCAATACTTGCATCTACCTTCGAGATCTCGAAGAAATAACGGTTCTGGCCATCGATTGTGATAAAGGCACTGCCTTCGCTTCCTGTTACCAGGTCAGTAAGCTTCGTATAATTTCCCATGTCATATCCTCCTTACGACAGATTAACTGTGATATATATCTTCTCTACGCTGTCAACCGGTTGTACCGCTGCTTCGACCACCACAGCATCCGAATCCTTTCCCTTCGCGACCGTAATGTCGTCAGTCACAAAATTCTGAACCGCCCCCATTGTCTGAAGTGTAGTAAAGTAGTCCACCAGAGACGCCTTCAGAAGGGATCTGCCTTCATCATTATTATTGACCTTCCCGACATAATTCGCTTCAAAGATCTTCGTGATATCGTTGGCGATATTGTCAACGGTCCGAATCACTCTGTTCTTCGTGAACATCTTTCCTTTGTCTACCGTAACCGTTGTAAGGGAGTTGATATCATATACTACAGATACATTCTGGGCTGTGTCTACTTTAAAAATAAACTTACCCGCAGTTACAGCCGCCTCCATCTCTGATTTTGTCATTCGGGGTTTAACGTCGATGGCCCCCGCATAAACCATACCAGTGTTTGACGTAGTGATACTGGCACCGGCTGTGGCTCCTGCCACCCATGCAGTTACCTCTGCAGCCGTCAGTTCCTGATTTCCTGGCATGATGATGCCCTGAACAACATTGATGATCCCCTCGCTGTCTGCCACATGGTTCGCGAGCACCGCCTGACACTTCACCCCCTCATCGTCCCTCATGGCCTTGATCCATGTCGCAATCGCTGTTTTGTTGACCTCCTCGCCCTCTCCTTCATAGGGATAGCAGAGAGTATTGAACTGCACGGTTTTAAGGGCTGCAAGGGCCGCAGTGACGTCAGCCGCTTTGTGACTTGCTTTGAGTTTATATACCAATACGGTTTTTGCCTTCTTCAGTGCTTCCGCAGCCAGCTTCTTATCCGAGGCCGTAGCTCCGTCTGGCCATGCCGCCTCCGTTGCTGTAATTGTATACATAGCGCCGTCAGTACCCACACTCATTTCCTGCAGGATAACAACGGTTCCGCGGTCCCCCGGTGTAATAGACAGCGGTTCATTCGTCCGGATATTGATATAGGCTCCGGGCAGTACCTTATTCTGGGATTCCCATGTTCCTGCCATGGCTTACTCCTCCTTTATGTCTGTGTTTTGTGATATTGTCTGCATTGCTGTGCTGTTGTTTTCCTGATATTCCCGGTAGTCAACGTCGAAAAGGAAATGCAGGACACTATCCACAATCTTTAAGTTTCTATTTCTGATTTTGAAATCTGCCACTATAAATTCCCGGCTCAAATCCTGACCAACAAGCCAACATTCCTCATAAGGTTCTCTGTCAGTCGCCGGAAAGTATGATACGTCTACCCTGACTGAATTCTTAAGTCGTCCATTAATACCTCTGGAAGGCTCCTGTTCATAGAAGGTAACCAGGAAAGACGGCTGTGCAAAGTTCTGCGGCACATCTTCAACGTACACCTTGCACGGCCTGACTGCCTTCAATCCAGCCGTGATATTCTTATATAGTTTTTCAATCATGCTTGCTCTGCACCGCCTTTACTTCTTTCTCGAACTCCTTCACCAGCTGCTTCTCGATGTATCCCCTGGTTTTTTCCAGCACGAACGTACCTTTTACAAAACCTTTTGTTGGACCGCCTTTTTTCGTTACGATGCGATGGCCGTAATTCCAATATGTGGAATACTCTGCGGTGTTCACCAGCTCCGTCTCCACGCCTGCTTTTGTCTTCTTTGTCGGAAGCTTATGCCAGCTTTTTCGCAAGAATCCGCCAACTCCCGGATTCTTAACTTTAAAACTTACAACTTTTCTGACGCCAGGGCCATTATTCACAATGAAAGTTACTGGGTTGGGGTGATCTCCTACAGGCGTACGCCGCTTCGCATAGGCCGCACCGGCGTTTACAGCCTTGTTAAGCACCTTCTTATCAATCTGCTGGATATCCTCCACCATCGCCATAAGTTCTTTCCGGAACTGGTCAATAGCAGCCTTATTCCTACGGTAATTGCTACTACTCATGCATTATCATCTCTCTTTATTTCACACTGCCACTGATAGGTATACGGGTGGCACTCCCCCAGATCAACTTCAATGGTCTTTCCGGTTCGCAGAGTGATCAGCAGCTGATCTCCTTCCCGAATATCCTCAGTCAGTCCACAAAATAGCTTGTGGCTGTTCACAATTGCCGGATTTGGTGCGCCGGTGGATACCTGGCCCGAAGAACTGTACCGACAGGGACGCCCAGTTGCCACGGCTGCTCTTACCTGCTTTGTGATACCATCTATTTCAACGTCTGTCCATCGGTACACATCCATTTTAGCGTCATACATTCTTGCATACGGGTTTCGCATATCCTCTCAGCCTCCTGTGCCTCCTCAGACCTGCCTTATCGCTCTCAGACAGGCCATAGATACTTGCCTTCGTATTTCCCTCCGTCTGCGCCCAGGTAATGCTTCCATCGCCTTCCTTGATACTTGCAATCTCTGGATTATATCCGCTGCCTTCAGATGCCTCGTACTCGATTATTCCTCTCGCCTTTTTCCGTACAAAGGGTTCCAGAATATCCGGTACGCAATCCGGATCCAGGTTACAGTAATCGCAGACTGTCAGAATCAGATCCGAGATGATCAGATCATGGTCTTCTGTACCCAGCCGCAGATTTTGCTTTACTGTCTGCAGCATCTCATTACTATTCATTTTACACCTCCATGGATTCAATCTGCTGATGAGTCATACTGTGAAGAGCTGAATGGCGGTATTCCTGAAGCTGTGCATAAGTAGGAACGGATTCTCCTCTCAGCCTTAACTGTCCATTTGTATAGGAAGTCAGTTCAGCATTGGTTGACCTTCCCAGATATCCGTGCGTAACGACAGATACGCTCACAATAAGACGCTCTTTGACGGAAACCGGATTCCGGCTTAACTCCACAGCTTCAATCCGCACCGCCATCAGACCACCTCCATCTGCTCCCGGTTCTTAATAACCTCGTCCGCAATCATCAACGTGATTTCCAAAATGTAAAGATTGCTCCGGTACGTTGGCTGAATTTTCACGTCTACAAAGCTTCCATCTTCCTCCTGGGTCACTTCACAGCCGCCTGATGCCTCTACTTCGCCATTATATATCAGTTCATAGGTGGCATCTTTAACAACAAAGTATTCTGACTTGACAGAATGGACGAAATACTTTACATGTCTGTCTTCGCCCAAAATAAAACGTATCATAATGCCACCTCCTGACATTCTGGAATCAATCGTGTAAACAGATACTCTGTAAACTGTGGTTCCATTTGATATGGCGCCTGAAGGAGCTCAAACGTATACTTTGGAAGCGGCAGCGCGTGAATACAGATATTTCCGGCATCTACGGTATAAAGCATCTTTGAAAGATACGTCTGGTTTCCTGCTTCATCTTCGGCCACCACCTCTACCACATATTCTCCGTCAGCATCAAAAGGGACCGGCACACTCCACCGGTCCTCATCTACTTTCTGTAGTATTACTTCTATGCCATCTACCAGGCCAAATACACGTGCTACTGCCATGGCATTGCCTCCTTAGTCGGTAACCTCCACGCTGATCACATAAGTCTTACCGGCATCTACCGGATTAGGCGTGAGCGTTACGGCCCTGATCGTCGGAGCCACGGTATCGAGAGTTACTGTCCTGACCACCGTCGTAGACTTGCCCGCGCTGTCCGTTGCCACAACCGTGATTGTGTTGCTTCCGGCAGCCAGTGTCAACGCCTTGCTGAACGATCCATCTGCGCCAACCGGAACCGCCTCTGCTGTGCCGCTGTTAAGTTTAACTGTCACAGTAACCGGGCTTGAGGTGATATCATTGGTTGTACCTGTTACGGTGCAGGCGGCCTTATTGGCGATCAGACCATTAACCGGAGCCGTCACGTTAAGAGTCGGCGGTACGGTATCAATCTTAAATGTTACGCTCTTCTGCGTCGCGGCATTGCCATCGTTGTCAGCTGCGTCAACCTTAATGGTATGGCTGCCGTCAGCCAGGGCCGCCGTAGGTGTATAAGTACAATCGTATCCACCAGTGATGGCCGTCTTTGTAATGGCGCTGCCTGCAACCTTGCTGCCACTGTCAATGGTAATACCGATCGTATCTGGATTGACGCCAGAGTCGTTATCCGTAACCTTCCAGCGGATCGCTGGCTTATTATTGATGATCAGTGCGCTGGCCGTCGGATATGTGATTGTAATAGCCGGGGCCGTCTTCTCCTTTACGCGGAGCTGCAGGCTGCTTCCGAGTGTGGCATCTGTGTCATTTTTTGTGGTCACGTTCCCGGCCTCGTCCGTGGCCTTAATCGTCACTGGAAAATAATGCCCGTCGTTATTGTTATAAGACGACGTGGCCGGCGCTGTAATTGTGGCCTCATATTTCTTCGAGGTACTGTTATAGGTCAGTGTGGTTGTAACACCGTTAATTACGGCCTGTACTGTCTTAACTGCCATGTGTCAGACCTCCTTATCCGATCTTATGCTTAAACGCAACGATCCTGATCTGCTTCGGCTCATAGACTCTTTCATAGTTGATGGCATTCATCAGTTCCGCCTTCGTCGGAGTCTCTACATGCTCTCTGGCAAGGTCAGTCCATTTGATCCCACGTGCATGCATGATGAACGTCTTACGGTTAATCAGGTAATCTACACCAGATCCCTTCTTCTTGTCTCGATCTACTTCAGTAGCAACAAAGCCGACGGGAGAACCATTTCCGAATGCAATTGCCCCCTGGCCAAACAGATATGTGGTATATACGCCATCTGCAACCGGACAGCCATCATCCACAATTACCCGGCGTCCCTGGTAGGTATCAAACTCAACATCAGTAGAATCCCGTTCTGTGTCGATCAGGTTATTTTTCTTCAGAAAAGCCTTTGTGGCGCTGTGCATGGCCACAGCCGTCAGCTGTCCCTGGGCATCACCGAGCAGCTGCAAAGCATCAATAAAAGCGCTGGCACTGATCTTCTGGGCCGCCGCTGAACCTGCCGTAGAAATATCCAGGATATGGTCTGCAAGCGGTGTTTTGGTCTCTGCCGGCTCCGTTGCAGTCTGATAGCTGCCGAACACTCCGGAAAGCACCTGGATCAGAATCTTCTGGTACTCTCTCGCCCAATATCCCGCTACCAGGTCACCGATAGCTGCCATCGGGTCGCTGCCTGCAAGCGCAGCCGATAAATCTGTGGCAGCCCACATATTAGCCCTGCGCACTGTCGTAGATACATCTTTGTTAGACGTGATCTTCTTTGCAGTCAGATCCTGATCCTCGATAATGTCCTCAGAATCTCCGCTCAGATCCTCGAAAAACGGCATCTGGTGGATCGGTGCCGCTTCACTGGCCAGACGGTCAAACTCTGCATTATTTGTGATAATTCCGCTCTGGAAGAGTGCGGATAACTCCATGGTCCGGTTCACGACATAAGGTGTGAACAGTTCCGGTACAATGACATCGGATAATTTTGTTACTGGCATTTAATCACCTATTCCCTTTCTTATACGTTGATGGTTACTCCGGCTGCCGCAGCCAATACCTGTGCCTGAGCCGGATTTTCTTTCAGCAGCTTTCCCTGTTCGGTAAGGTTAAAGCTGTCTTTTGCAAATGGATTCTTAGCCGGAGGAGTCCCGCCGCCGGCTGGTCTATAGTCTGCCCCCGGCTCCGTCTTAAACAGATGGGGAGAGGACTCCTTCAGGGGCTTCACAATATCGTCGATTCCGACCGGCTTCCCGTCCTTGTCAAACGTGAACTTGTCAAGCCCGCCCTGCTTGTAGATAATGTAATCAGCATCAACCACGCCGGCCTCTTTCAGTTTATCCTTCAGGGCGTATTCCTTCACCGTGTTGGCTGACGCAATCTCCAAGGCCGTCACCTTCTCCTTATACTCATTGACCTGCTTCTGAAGCTCCTCATTGTCAGAGTTGTCCTTCTTAAGCGTCTCGATCGTCGAGTTTGCTTCCTTCAGCTTACCGCTTACCTCGTCGAAACGGTCCTTTGGCACAAAGCCTTTCACGGCCTCATTCCATGCATCGACTGCGATCTGTGCGTGCTCCTCCGATAATCCTTTTGCTACTAAATCCTCTTTCTTCATTTTCTTGCTCCTTTCATCTTCACTTGTTGTCCCGGTCGTGCCCGGTGATGTCTCCCTCTTTTGCGCCTGAGATACCAAAAAAGGCGAAAATAACACTCAGGTTTACCCTGCGTGCTTATAACTTGGTAATTGTTCGGATTTCACTGACTCTTATCATGACCGTTTTGCCATCCAGCTGGTCGCAACTCATAAATTCAAATCCCTCTTCGCAAATCATGTTAATCCATTCAAGCATCTCGTCAGCACTCTTCTCGCAGTGCATTTTTATTTCTTCTCCGCCCGTCAATCTAATCTCGTACATATTGCTTCCTCCACTCTTTATATGTCATGCCGGTCGGCACCTCTACATTCTCTCCTGTCTCCAAATCACGTCCCACGCGCATTTCCCCGGACCGATCATCATCGACATAATAAGGTACGTCTGTGCAACGGCAGAAACAGTGGAACGGCGGCATATTCTCGCCAGTAATCTCTTTCCCGACCTCGTAGACTTCGCCGTCTTTGTCCCCGCAGATATCGCAGGTCTTACTATCCAGCGTAGCAAGAATCTGGTACTTCTCCACTCCGTCTTCCTTATAACCTGCGTGAGTGGCCTCACTCATCAAGAAAGAACTTTCTGTATGCAGAAGGCGGTAAGCATCGAACTTTTTGACGTTCAGCTTTTTCGCAAAATCATTTGTAAGCGCCTGCGGACTCTTTCCCTGTACCATCATAGTTGTTAGCGATTCCATCAGCTGTGTCTGCAAGTGATCCTTCTGCTTCCACAACCGACTTGAAAAGCTGGCGCCGTTGAAAGGATATTCCAGCAGCTTCTCGACTGCGTGTGGATCCACTCTTGCGAATGCGGCGTGGAATCCCTTGTACTGGTCGATGTTGTACCAGGTACGGTAATAGGTATCCTCGAAAACCGCTTTCATAGTCTGTTCTGCGGCAGCCTGATAGTCTACTGCATATAGCTGCCGTAGCATGGCGTCCACCTGCGCCTCCAATGCCTGGTACCGGGTGATTCTGGTCTTGATGGACATGTTGTTGACGGTCTGATTGTGCTTTCCGATATTTTCCATGGCCAGGTCGATAAAGTCCCGCAGGTTGCCGATCTCGGCCTTTGACAGTTGCCGCTGCGCTGCCGCATAGGAAAGGCCATTCTCCTCCGCGTATTCAAAGTAGAAAGCTTCTATCGTCTTCTGCAGCTCGCGGCGGGTCTGGTTAAAAGCCTTTTCCAGCTTTGCGTAATACTGGTTGACCTGCATTTCTCCGGCCTTGTACATGGCTTCCTGACGCTTCTCCCAATATCCCATTATTCATCGCCCTCGCCTTCCTCCGGATCCTCACCCTTCGGGAACATATCGGATATTTCCCGTTGGGCCTCTGCATCTGCTTCCTTCTGCTTATTGAGGATATCCATTTCTTTTTCCGGATCCTCGACCCACGGGTGTTTTGACACGATGGTCTCATCAGAGATCACCCCCTTCGACTGCTGGGCAATCTGGGAAAGTTCCAGATCATTCTTGACACTGGTGCGTGTCCATGTCTGAACGATTGTGTCGTCTTTGATCTTGATATTCAGTAACCGGCAGATGCACCGGATAAACCGGCCGAAGCCCAGTTTAAACTCTGTCTCCATCAGTCCCGATTTAAGCTCCAATAGGGAATATAAAAAGCCCAGGGCCACGCCTGAGCTGTTACCAAAATTCTGCGGGTCCGGATCAATACCCTGCCCCTGTTCAAAAATACATTTCCGGGTCGTAGCCAGCAGCTCCTTGCGGGCCTCCACCGGCAGCTCAATCGTTAGGGTGGAAACTCCTGACTTGTCCTCCCCGCCTTCATTCTCGATCTGAATTGCTTTGTAGTCCTTCAGTTCACGGAGGAACTGGCCCAGATCATCGCCGCCATAGTTGGTAAGCACAAAAATAACTTCCTGAATATCTTCTAGGTCGTTGACGAAACCGCTGAACACCTTGCAGTACACGTCGATCAGTGGCTTGATGTTGTCCAGATCGCCCGTGTCAATGTTGTTGTTGAAGAATGGGAAGAAAGGAACCTCACCGACATCATGCTTGAACTCGTTAACCAGGTTGCTGTTTCCTGCCGTGTCGATCAGTGTAAACGAATTGTACGGCATCAGCCCGGTGTCAATTACGCCCCCAGCTTCAATTGCGTACGCCTGACAGGTCGTATCATTCCAGTACTCGTAGACGTCCAGTTCCTTGCCCTCATCCGTGATGTCATGATAGCAGCGTAATGCTCCTTTAAGCTCTCTCTCCAGATTATTGCTCCACACTGGAATCACCTGTCCTGATGGCACTATGGCATACTTATACTGCCCGCTCGCTTTGTCCTTCCATAGGTGCAGCCATGCCACAGAAGCGTTGGAAGCCTCTACACAGAGATCCTTGCAAGTCTTAGCATACTTATCCCCCAGGAACGCCGTCAATGCTTTATTAGATGCCTTATCGCCCAGATCGAACAGAGGCGGCGCTGTAAACATATAGGACGCTTTCTGATTGACCAGGAGACCGTGGAAGTTGAGGGGGATCCTGTTATCTGCATTCCGCAGCGGGTTCTCTCCTTGCTCTGTTTCTCTTTTCTTAGGCGGCTCCAGTAAGATATCCGTCTGGTTCCGATAATACCGATCCGCAGTATCGGCCTCGGCAAGAAAAGCACCATGCCCCGCCGTATACTTCTTAATCAGCTTTTTCACAACTTCCAACTCCATACTTCTCACCTCTATTTCATAATCTTCATTCCCGACCGATTCCTGATTATAGTCATACAGAAATACCGCAAGGCATCTAATGCATGGTCATGTTCCTTTACCGGCTTATCCTCACCACGCTCCCCTGCTTTCGCGTCCCAGATATAGGAGGCAAACTCTTTAATCAGGTTATCACAGGAAGAGTCAATAAAAATAGAACCCTGAAGCAGCAACGTGGCCACAAACCGGATTCCGTCCAAAACATCATTTTTTGCTTTTTTCACTTTATAACCGTCCTTCTCCAGCTGAGCCTTAAAGCTGGCCGCTGCCGGATCCAGAATAACCGCCTTAATTGCAATACCGTCAAGCCAGGCTGTCAGGTCATCGGAGAACTCCTTATCCGTCTTCTGCCTCCCCTTGTCGCGGCCTGAGTAGTAATATTCCCGCCGGCAGTACCATTTCTTATCAGCAGCCTTATTCCACAGCAAGAAGGCCGTAGGGTTCTGAGTTCCGTAATCGCAGCTGACGTACCGCTCATCTGTCCAAAAATCATGTCCTGTCTTTGCCTTATAGGACACCGCCAGCGCTTCTGTGTCCGTTGCATTTCGGGCAGGGTCGAACATATCATAGATAATACCCTCGGCCATTGCCCACAGGCCCATGATATACCGCTTGAAGAATACCCCGGTATACATACTGCGGTATCTGGCCTTAATCTCCTCCGATAAACTCAGATTGTCATCCATCGTAAAATGGACATACAGCAGTTTCTTGAGCGCCGGATCAGCCCCTGTCTTAGCTGCGTCTTCCCGGATTTTTGCCACTTTTTCCTTACCAAGATAACCGATGGCCTTATCAATCCAGTTGACCTTGAACCAGTGATATGGGCCGTCCGGATTGCAGTTAAACCAGTACTTCGAACCAGTAACCGAGCACCGGCCGGTTGCCTGATTGACAAAGGACTCCGGCATCAGAGCCACCTCATCACAGAAGAGGCCGGCCAGTGTGATACCCTGAATCAGGTCCTGACTGCGCTCATCCTTACCACCAAAGATATAAAAGTAGTTCGTTATCTGGCCGCGGCTGATTTCCACCAGATTGTCAGCCCGATGATCTGATACCCGGTACCCGCGGCTCCGAAGCATTAATTTCAACCAGAAGAGGACGTTACGCCGGAACGAGCCAATAGTCTTGCCACACATGGCAAAGTTCTGACCATTATATGCGCTCATCGCCCAGAAGACAAATGACAGAGACATACAGATGGTTTTACCTGATCGGATAGCGCCATCGGCGATAATACCGTCATAATCCTTCACCGGGCTGTCAGGCAGCCACCAGGTAAGAATCTGTTTCTGTCTCTGTGAAAATGGCTGGAACTTGAAAGTCTGTACTTTTGTGAGAATTCCCCGCTTTTCTTTCAGCCGAGCCAGTTTCTCCTTCATACTGGCAATATGCTCTTTAATTGTCATCGACTCCTGCCTCCCACAGACTTTCGGCTTCTGCATTCAGTGCTGCCAGGAACCCATCATCTTCCTGCTCTGCTTCCTGGCCTCCAATTTTCAGAGTTGCTAGTTCCACCTTCATAAGTTCAATTTCCAGGCGTGCATCATCAAAACCAAATTTATGCAGGGACTCAATTGCTCGTTGCTTTCGGCCCTGGACACGGGTCAATGCATCTTCAATGGACTGGATCTGCCCCAGGACTGCCTGATCCTCTTTTAAATCTGTCCATTTATCTTTTTCTGTTCCCTTTTTCTTTTTAACTGTCGTGAAATCGCAATCCCGCAAATCTTCAATTCGTTTCAGCATCCGGCGCTCCCGGACTGTCAGGAGCTGGATCTCTTGAAGAAGTAGTTTCTCTTTATCTGGCTGGATCATGCCGATCAGCAGCCTCTCGTCGTCTTCCAGTGTATCAAAAAAGAGAGTTTCAAACTCTCCCGTAGTGACTGCGTTCTTGTTTCCCGGCGGTCCGGTGCCGCCGTGGCCGACAGCATTCTTATTCCCCGGCTGCCCGCCTTTACGATTGGTAACGTTACTTTTCGCATTAGGTAACGTTACTTTAGCCCACTTATCCTGATTCTTCCATTTGCGGATCTGTTCCTCTGATACTTTCAGCTCCGCCGCTATATCTTTCAGTGGACGTTTCTTTCCACTTTTCAGCCATAATTCACAGGCTTTGTCCCTGTTCGGGCTTCTCGGCCTTGCCATCACCACCACCTCTCATTCGTTTCGTTTTTGGGTATAGAAAAAGAGCCACTGGTGAGTGACCCTTTTCTAAATTCATAAATTATCCGTAATAACCTCAATGTCCTTAAGTTGGTTGATAAACTCAATTAAAACATTAAACAGCTCTGGCTCTACATTACCGAGGACATAAAAATCCGTTTTCTCTCTGTTAAAGTAATAAAGTTGTTCAGCTTTTATGTATCCTGATCTTCCATGTCCATTTCTAATATTCTCGGCATCGGCCGGATACTCAAAATTTCCCGGATATCCCATCTTCCTTTTTCTTTGTTCTTCTGAACGAAAAGAAGACATAACATTGCAAACCAAATCAAAGTCCATTCCCTGAATTTCTCCATGCTCTGTACTAAGCACTACAAAGGAATGTCTTTTAATGGTCTGTCCCTGGCTTAAATAGTTCCTAACAACTATGATATCTCCAACTTTACACATTTGACGTTAATACTCCTTAACTGTTTCTTTTGGTTACTGTTACCTTCGTTCTCCCCTGTATTGTATCTTCTTCCCATTTCATTGGGATTACATCTTTTAGCGCTTCTTCAGAAGACACTATTTTGACGTTTTTCTTTCCAAGGGAGTGCAAATCAAGCTTAGTATAACTTAATACACTGCTATTCATAGCATCATCTCCTTGTTTCTTCTGTGTTAAATTCTCCTTTTCTACTTCGTTTCCATTGTTTTGCATCTTCATTATAACACCCTTTGTCAACCTTTTCTATATATTTTGAAAATAAATATACACCAAAAGTATTGCAAAAAATGTCTCTTTTAATACTCTGTATAAATTTTTTTTGCAAAAGAAAAGTCCCCGCATCTCTGCAAGGACTCTTCCAAAGGAGAAAATCTTATGATAAACGAAGCGGAACACCCGGGATCGAACCGGGACCCAGGGCGCGACCCTGTCCATCTACCATTGATGGTATGTTCCACATAAGCCCCCAGACCCGAAGGACACTGGGGTACGTTCCGTTTTGGGGGAGGTTATGCAATCCATACGCGCCGTTGTACCGATTGCGTGAGAGTTTCGGCCTCATATCCGTCGCCTTTTTGGTAAGGCGGTAACATAACTCTGAAGTAGACCGCCAAGTTCCGGCGCTTTTATACAATGTCCGTTTATTGGGGGAGGTAGAAGCACATTTCAGTGATTCCAGTTTATACTATAACATTTCTGAAACGAAAAATGTGAAATAAACGAAATTACTTTATGATACTTTCATAAAATTCGTAAACTCCATCCGAACCCCATCTGCAGTGGCTTTCCTCCCTATCCTCGAAGCCGTTTCTCCCCATGATAATCCCTCAAAAAATCTGAATCTTATTATCCGCTGCATTCTTTGTGGTATTGTATTCAGCCAGGCTTCTACCTGCACTTTGATTTCCTCCGCCTTGGCCTTACGTTCCTCCAGCAGCCGCTCATATGCGGCCAGGGCTCCCGGATCCCTTACGGCCGAATAGGTCATACCCTGAATTTTGAAGTTCTGGGCCGCATACGGAAAATCATGCATGGATCCTTTCACAGAATCCTGGATAATGGTCTTACGCTGCTTTTTCACCCGCCGCATGTCTGCTTCTGTCTCCTTAATCAGCTCACAGGCGTCAATATATTGTTCCAGTATTCCCTTATCCAACGGCTTCACCTCCCGTCCGCTTCCTGATCGGCTTCCGTAACCTCGGATCCGGACACGCTGCCGTATAACAGTATGCCGGCATCGTTGCGCTGTGTGTCACTGGCCTAGGTCCTTTCAGTATGTATTCCTGCTTAGCAGCCCTGGCCCGCGCCGCCTGAAGGGCCATTGCATGTTCTTCTTTTCTATCCATGGCGCCGCCTCCATACCAGATACGGGATCAGCCAGACCGGCAGCGTGACTGCGATCACGATCTTGGCTATGACCTTGCCCCAGTACTTTGCAATCCGGACAGCTCTGCGCCGCGTGTCCGCCAGGCCGGATACCATCTCGTCCATCTGTTTTATCATCGGATCTCCTCCTTCGGAAAATATCAGTTTAGGCAACTAAATCTCTGTGCCACCTATTTTTAAGCTCTGCTGGTATCTTCTGACCTCGCTTTCTTTCTCCTGTCCAGTAAATGCCACCAGCTTTGCCGTCACATATAAAATTGCTCGCTCTTAAACTGGTACCTGGCTCTGATTGTAGAGTATATGTAATCACCCTTCTATATCCCATAGCCTTAGCAACTCTACAACAAGCCCCATACAGCATACTGCAAGCATTATATGTCCCATCAGTACAACATCGGTTAATCTCGCATGTCATACCATCATCAAGATAACGACCCACTGGCCTACCGCAAATCGCTACCCCCACAAGCTGATTATCCTTCCAACATGATAGACAAAATCGGCATCCCTGTATATCTGGATTGTGCCTATGGTGCAAAGCGTTAAATTCTTTCGCCGCTCTAAATGTAATTGGTCTTATTTCCATCTCAAAAGGTTCCGCATATGCTTTCCCTGCAGGGGAACGGCTCCTTCCTTTCATCGTTTAAATATTAATTTTCCTGACCAAAATTCATCCACAACGTCTCTGTCCTTGGCAATGAATTCTGCGCCCTAGCCGGTATCTGAGCCTTATGCCATCCGGTAAGATAATCCTCGTATAATTCGCAATCATATCCTGACAACATTATCTTGGCCTTACTCCCGCACAGTGTCTCAAGCAACTCTCTGTGATCCTGATCTGACATTTCATGCCTGTACTGTTTCCGCGTTCTGGTAGAAAGGACATAGGGCGGATCTGCATATATCAGGACATTCTCATAATTGAACGCCTTAATAAGTTCAATGGCCGGCTTATGTTCGATCTGGACCCTCTTCAGGCGTTCCGCCATGACAGCCAATACTTCAGGCAGCTCGTTCCAATACCGCACCGCATAGGCAGCCTCGCGGCCATATACGTCTTTCTTCCAGCCGCATTTCTCAGTCAGTCGGAAGCCGTGGGATTGCATCGAACGGATTGCAAAGTATCCGGCTTTCTCAACCGGTGATTCTGGTTCCTGGCGAAATGACTCATCATATACCTGCCGCGCATACGGCGTATATGTAAGCCACTCCTGCAAGCGTTCTCTGCTTTCCGGATCGCGAATCACCCGGAAGAAATTAACCACATCGTCGTCCAGGTCATTCACCGTTTCGATCTTTGAAGGGTCTTTCTCAAACAGAACCGCTCCGCCACCAAAGTACGGCTCCAGGTAACTGTGGTGCGGCGGCATGTATCCGATAATCCAGGGAGCGAGCCTTTTCTTACTCCCTGGATAATGCAATAATGATTTCAATTCCGTGTCCTCCCCTTCTTCTGAATCTCTTTCAGATACTCCACGATCTCACCTACACTGGTCGTGCTGTTCTGATACTTCTCATCGTATGCCCCGAGTCCGTTGTATTTCTGCTTCCCTTTTTCCACCAGATGATAGTATACTTCATCACGTATTTCATTCGACCAATAAAATTCCCTCTGCGGGTACTCTGCCGCGATCAGGTGGCTGCCGTCAGAAAAATCGTATTTGTAGTAGTTGACGTCTATATTTTCGTCTCTGTACCACATTCCCCATGCCTTATAGTCTTCGATCCAGGACTTACGTTGGTCGTTATTTTTCAACATTGGAAGTGGTAGTTGTTCTGGCTTGGGTGCCGAATTCTCAATATTGTCCAGATTCGTTGCATACGCGGCCAGTGCTGCAACCTTAAGTTTCATACGTCGGATATGAATATTGTCCTGATCCGGAACGGTTAAGAGGCAGGTAGTCAGAAGTTTTTCTTCTTTTTCCAGCATCTGGCGGACCATTTGCAGGTCTGTCATGGATTCCTTCGGTTCTTCCGCTGGTTCCGTTATCTCTTCAAAATCCGCATCAATTACTGGATCAGGATCAGCCTGTACTGGTTCAAGTTCTGGCTTCTCATCGTACTCAGGCGATGACGGATCGTACAGTGCCAGTAATTCCGTCACGAATCTGCCGTACTTGAGGTGCAGCTTAACTCGTCCGATCTCAAAATCTATACCTCCTGCAAAACTGTGGAAATCATGGCAGTAAGTCCCGTAATGCGATCCGCTGCAGCTATACGGAGCTATGTATTTCTGGACCGCTTTCGCCCGATCCGAATTATTCTCCTGTTCCCTGCATATCTGCATTACCTTTTTGAGATCGCTTGGCTTCTTTTCCGCCCATTGCCGCACAAACCATGCCGCGTTGAACTCTGGCCTCTTTCCATCACGGCCGGCAGAAGAATCACACTCCGTCTCACACATGCCGTGATACTTGCATTCCCAACAGCACGACCGCTCACACTGATTGCCATCTCCCGGCGTATTTTTCTGGTCAGGTGTAAGTGTGCAGCTGTAGCCATCGCGGTGCGGGCAAGACGACGAATCCGTATTGCATGTCTGCTCCTCTGCTTCCCGTTTCTTGATCGACCGCTCACAGGCATACTGACACGGTTCCTTGCACTCCTTGCAACACGGGACCGGCTCATGATCTCCGGCGCGGTGATAAGCCTGATCTAGGTCAACAAATTGGCATCGCTCTCCTATTTCTTCTTCCAGTGTGTCGATAATATCTATCTGCGCACACGGAAACGGGTTCCCCATTGGCGCCTCCACACAGTAGCAGTATTGCTGGCGGATTCTGCATTGCAAATGGCAGGAAAAGCAATCATGACTACCCTTATGGTCTCCTTCAGGCCCATTGCACCCTGCTACCGCAATTAGGCTATCTTCCGGATATACTTTTATGACTGTTCCGTAGGCTGACAGCTTCTCCGGCTCTGGCTTCGGAGTTTCGACCGTCGCAACTTTTTTCTTTCGACCCGGTTTCATTTCCCGCAGTTCCCTGACTGACGTTTTCGGTGTCACCTGGCTGCGCTGCTCTTCCGTCATGGTCACAAGCTCCACCAGCTTGTTGAATTCATAATCTGCATATTTATCCTGGATAACCGGGGTTTCTTCTCCCTGGCCGAACTGGACGGCGATGCTGATACACTTTGACGCCCATGACTTGTCCTTGCCGTATTTCGCATTCATGAACTCATCAAAGTTTTTATAGCCGGCTTCCAGGAACAGCTTATCTTCCCTGACTCTTTTCAGGGTGTACCCGATGCCGACAAAGTTGTTTCTAAGACTCCGGTTATATTCGTCCAGCATGGCATTGGCCTCGTCAAATGTTAAATCTGATTTCTTAACCTCCCTCATAGTTCTTACCTCCTTACGTCGTGACCTCCACCAGAATGTCTATGATCTTCTGGTATCGGTTTCTCATCTTCTCTGCGGTCTGGTATTCCCGCTTGCTGGCTGAGACTCTCCTCTTGGCCGATGTCACCTTATCCCGGGCGGCCTTAAGTGCCTCCTTGTCCTGCGTGTACACAGCGTAACAGGGGCTTTTCATCTGTTCATACTGCTCCTCCAATTCCCTACACCTTGTAGAACAATCCATATACCTTTTTGACCACTCCTCCATGCGCTGATACATCTCGGTAGATTGATCTCTCAGCCATACGAGGATCTCCTTCCGGCGGTTGTCATCTAAGCCAGATTCCCGCAGCATCTTAAACATTCTGCGAATCTGTGCCATGCCCGCCTCTGCGAAAAACTCCTCTGCACATACTTTCATATTCCCGTTCGGGATACTAAACTCTATGATCAATTCCGGTACCTCCTTATCCTTGCTTTCAAACTCTCCATTACCCAGCTCTGCACATCGTCCTTTCGTTTCAGGGCTTCCATAACGTCCTCGTCGCGTGTGCCGCTGCAGATCAGATGATGGATTATAACTTTCTCTTCCTGCCCCTGGCGGTGAAGGCGCTTGTTCGCCTGGGTGTATAACTCATAGTTCCATGTCAGGCCAAACCAGATCACATGGTTTCCTCCCTGTTGAAGGTTAAGGCCGTAAGCACTGCTGGCGGGATGGGTAAGCAGGATATCAATCTTTCTGGCGTTCCAGTCGTCCTCGTCCTGCGTCGTCTTAAGCTCCCTTACCCGTAATCCTGTCTTCTCCAGGGCTTTCAGAATCCGCGCCCGGTCATGCTGAAAGTTGTAGAACACCAGGGCCGGCTTCCCCTGAAGAGACTCGATCAGCTCCATAAACGCCTCGATCTTGCAGTTGTGAACCTCATGGACACTGTGATCTTCATCGTACACGGCCCCATTCGCCAGCTGTAGAAGTTTGTTACTTAAGGCTGCCGCACTCGTTACACTGATCTCTTCCTCCGGCAGGGCCAGGACCATCTCACGCTCCATCTCGTAATATGCCTTACTGGCTTTGCTGTCCAGCTCCACGGGGATCTCGTGATATGTGATATCCGGCAGCTGTAAGTAATCTTCTGCCTTCATGCTGATGCAGATATCCGAGATCCGTTCCAGGATACTGCCCTCACTCCCAGGCTTGACCTCGTAGCTGTATATCATGCCGTCGGCCCCGCGCTTGTCCGGTTGGAAGTACCGCTCCCGGAACTGGGTATATCTCTTCCCCAGGCGCTCTCCTCCGTCCAGCAGATACACCTGGGCCCATACATCATCAAGCCCGTTGGGGGAGGGCGTTCCGGTCAGCTCCACCATGCGGTCTATGTACCCGCCCACGCTTGCCAGTGCCTTGAACCGCTTAGCAGAATGGCTCTTAAAGCTGCTGGATTCATCAACTACCACCATGTCAAACGGCCAGGCGTTCCGGTAGTAATCCACTAGCCACACCACGTTTTCCCGGTTAATGATATATAAATCTGCGGGCGTATTCAGCGCCCGGATCCGTTTCGTCTGGCTTCCCAGTACCGGGGATACGCGAAGCATTTTCGTGTGATCCCACTTTGCAGCCTCCTTCGTCCAGGTTCCTTCTGCAACCTTTTTAGGCGCGATGATTAGCACCTTGCGAACCTGAAAGCGGTTGTACTTAAGCTCCTTAACGGCCGTCAGCGTGGTGACTGTTTTCCCGAGGCCCATATCTAAAAATAGGCCCAGCTTCTTGACTCTTAATATCTGCTCAATACAGTGCTGCTGATAAGCATGTGGCTTAAATATCATAGAGCATCATCTCCTTTATGCTCAATTCCATATCCGGTCATACCGGCTTTGTAATCCTGGTAAGCATTCCACGATGGATCTTTTCCGGCATCTGACAGGATATACATCATCATACTGTTAATCTGGCTTTCGTTGTCTATCGCCATGGCAGCACAGCCTAACGTCCGCAACTCTGAAATTTGGTTTCTCAAAGCGATAAGTTGGTTCCTGTTTGGTTTCCCAATTTCCACGAATCCAACGTGTCCACCTGGAAGAATTACCATGTATCCCGGAAAACCAGGTGTATTTCCCACGCTGATCTCATGCATCCTGCCACCTCTAGCGTCAACGGCGTCTTTTATTTTCTGTTCGAGATCTATCTTCGTCATCTGCTATCACTCCTCCTCGTCATCGTAAAAATGACAATCTTCCAAGTATGCCAGTAAACCTAACCGGTGCTTACACTCCTCCAGGAAATCTCTGACCTGCGGCTCCCCATACAACACACTTACGTCTTGTTTCATTTTCTTTAGCCGCTCAATCTGGACTCTCTGAATCGCCGAAAGCCGGCCTTTCTCCGTTTTCAATTCCACGAACACCGGCCGCAGCCCTGGCAGAATTACGATCCGGTCGGGCACTCCATCATTACCTGGGCTTACCCACTTATAGGCGCGGCCTCCCAGCTTCTTAACTTCATTCACTAATATCTTCTCAATGTCTTTTTCCAGCATCGCAACCTTCCTCCTCACGCGTGTATGTGATACCTGATATAGGCGCCACAGGCAGTACACGTATCTATCTAATTTATCTATTTTTACTACTCTATATATAATTGGTAGTCATAGTTGTCATTAATAAGAATAGCTAGTGTTTATGCGGATTTTCGCGACTACTTTGTATGACAACTTTAGTGACTACTGACTACTTTGTATGACTACCTTATAAGTTGTCGTGACTACCTTTATTTTTCCTAGTTAGTAGTCACCCGTTCAAAACCTTTTTGCTGCCCGTACGGACCATATCTCCGTGTAGTTTTATTACGCTTCCAGCCACTGATATTCTGTAGCACGTTATTGATTTCTGTACTGTCCATTCGTTTTAGATATCGGGGATCGCCGTTAAAACACTCCACCCAGATCTCCACTGCACAAACTTTTTCCCTCGGAACCAGTAACGCTCCCTCCGGCAGTTGAAGTGTTCCCTGCCAGTACATTTTCCTCTTTAAAGGATCCATCTGGTCCCAATTAGAAGGGATCATCTTCTCCAGAAAATCCAGGATCATTCCTTCTTTTCCAGACGCTTCCCTGTGACGCTCCTGCTGTTCGATTGCTAAGGCTTCAATCTCCTTTGAAAGATATAACGGCTCTCCCAGCGCCCAGTACATATAGGCTTCCGCCCAGATCTGGTCCACCTCAGCCGGTAAATCATTCCATACTGACCGCTTTGCCGGATGTACGCCAACGTCAACAGGCCAGAACCGGCGGTTTCCCGTATTGTCTTTCAGAAACTCGCTGTCATTGGAAGTACCGAAGAAGACGCACCGCCTCGGGTACCGCTCCGTCCTGCGGCCGTATGCCGCTCTGTAGATATCTTCCCGCTTGCTTAAAAACTGCTTCACCGCAGAGGTCTCCTGCCTCGTCATGGCCGTCAGTTCCCCGACCTCGTTGATCCACGTTCCCTGTATCAGTTCTGCGGCCTCCTTGCCCTCGAACGATGTCAGGCTGTCGGAGAACCACGACTTTCCCAATATATTAAGGAACGAACTCTTTCCGAGGCCCTGGGGCCCTGTAAAGATTGGCATGTAATCATACTTAACGCCGCCCTCTACTGCTCTTGCTACTGCAGCGCACAGGGATTTCCGCATTACGGCCCTTGTATATGGGGTATCCTCTGCCCCTAAGTACTCCGACAGCAGGGTATCCACACGCTTCACGCCGTCCCATTTGAGGCCCTTTAGGTAATCCCTAACCTCGTTAATCTTATTCTGCTCGCCTACGATGGTAAGGGCCCGATCCAGCTTGTCCTGCTGGGCAATGTGGTAGAAATTTTCCATATACCAGAAGAATCCCGCATCATCCGGATCACTCCACTGGCGCCTTCCAACTTCCTTGCTCCACGGTAGTTCTCCCAGGACAAGCCCCCGGTTAGCAAACTCGTCCGTTACAATCCTGCCTTTCAACAGGGGATCGTTCTGCAGCACGATAATCATGTTATTGACTGTCTTCTTATAGTTCCCGTTTCCGTCTACTTCGAGGCCGCTCAACCAGCTGTAGTCCTCACTCCTGACGCCCTCTGTGGGCTCCGCAAAGGCCGCCACAGCCGCCTCGTGCTTCTCTTTGGCTATCAGGTCAGCTACGGCCTTATCGTCCATAGCAAGCCTGCTCATAGCCACGAAAGACGGCAGCTTATTGACTGGTGTACCCTCCTTCGCCTCGACGTCCCGGTCTCCGTACATATGGAGCCGGACCAGATCGTAGGCATTGACAAGCTGATTACAGCACGGATCATGGGAGTGGTGGGAGTACAGGAACAGGTCCCCATCGTAGATGATGGCACCACCCGTTGTCTCGCCTCCTGTGTATGTATACCGGCCAGGAGAGGCCGTCTCCTCATACATGCCGGGGATAAACATTTCCATCGCCTGAGTAATACTGTATGTCCGGCAGAATGCACCGATCACGCCCCGTTTTGTTGTGGGATCCTCCTGCTTCGCCAGCCGCCGGCGTTCGATTGCTTCGGTCCCGGGAACCTGCGGCCACTGGCTGATATCCCTCCAGTCACCATACATACCTAGCAAGCCATCAGCACTGCAGAACGGGTTGTCGTACACCTCGTATAAGTACTGGCTGTCAATGCAGCACGACGGCCAGTACATCAGCCTGTTGACTTCGAAGGTTGTCGGATCACAGAACTCAATCCCAATCAGTGACGCCAGTTTCCGCGCTGCGGGCTCGTATTCGTCCGCCGTGGCCGTCCGGTCCAGTGGAACGATCACACGGAGCCTGGGAGCGTATCCGGCATGTTTCCGGGTGCTGTAGACAGCCGCCGCACACCCAAGACCGCTCACGCGCCGCAGGATGTCATCGGCCTGCCCCGCTGGAATATTATCCAGATCCAGCGTTAAAAGATCCCGGCCTTCCGCACATTCCGGTTTCCGACGGTCTCCGGTAAACGTTCCGCCCACAAAGCCGCCCACGTCTTTTAGGTCGTCCTGTCTGGCCTTTGGCAGCGCGAGATACTGTTCCAGGGTCTCCGCCCCCCGGATGGGAGTTTTCAATTTTTCGGTAAATTCGGACCACATGATCTCACACCGCGGCCAGTGTGTTGATTTCCGGCTCCCGGCCGTGCTGATCTGCAGCTTCCTGTTATTCTGCAAGTTCTCCCCTCCTAGTCCTTCATATAATAACTACTTTCAAATCCAGCGCCTTTCAGCACCAGCCCCGGCGCCCATGGGATCGGCTCCGCCATCAGATCGCAGATCTCTTCCACCGTCGTCTCCATGGGGGCGTCGATGATAACCTCGTCATGGACATGGAACACCACCTGCAGACCCTTAGATGCGATCCTCTCCAGTGTTACCGCCAGACAGTCCCTGGCGATGGCCTGAACGATGTTTTCGACCATCTTGCCGCCGTAAGTGCTTGTAACTTCCCACTTCCGTGTCTGCTGGCCTACCGTGTAGTAATGGACGGCCATCTTCTCAAAACGGTTTTCTTTCAAAAACGGCTTTGGATAAAACAGCTTGCGGCCACTCGGCAGCCGGACGGTGAGAAAAGATTGACCGTAGATAATATCTCCTTCCAGTGCAAAAATAAGTCCGTTAATCCCCTGCGGCTGCGCTGTCTCCATGACGGCAAGGGCTGCATTCTCAATCGCATACCACAGGCCCTTAATCCGAGGATTCGCCTGCCGCCACCTCTGTACGATGTCCGGCAATTCCTCTTCTGTCAGGCCCATCTGCAGGGCGCCCATTGCAATCAGCGCCGATGTGCCTCCCTGGTATCCCAGGGCCAGTGTGGCGACCTTCCCCTTCTGTCTGAGGCTGTACTCCGGGTTTCCCTTCGCGATACGCTCCACCGGCACGCCAAACATTTGAGAGGCTGTAGCCTCGTAAATCTTTCCGTGCGTGGCAAATACTTCATTAACCCACTGCTCTCCAGCTAACCAGGCGATGACGCGGGCTTCAATAGCTGAGAAATCAGCCACAACGAATTTATGGCCCGCGGATGGGATGAACGCTGTCCGGATCAGCTGGGAAAGCGTATCCGGCACATTGCCGTAAAGAATCCTCACGCCATCGTAGTTTTTAGCCTTAACAAGGTTACGGGCGTAGTCCAGGGTCTTAAGATAATTCCTCGGCAGGTTCTGCATCTGCACCAGGCGCCCGGCCCACCTTCCTGTCCGGTTGGCTCCGTAGTATTGAGTAAGTCCCCGCACCCGGTCGCCCTCGCCACGGGCCGTATCCATTGCCACATATTTCTTGATAGACGTCTTCCCTAACTGCTGGCGGATCTCTAACATGCGCCTCACCTTGTTCGGATTGATTCCGCCCAGGAGCTCCGCGACAGTAGCCTTCTGCAGGTTGTCCGCTTCCGTACCGTTATCCCGCAGCCACTGAAGCAGCTGAGCCGCGCTGTTTGGATTCTGCAAGCCAGTCAGGCTTATTGCCTCATCAGTCAGGCGCTGCGTGCTGATCTGGTCGATGTATAAGGCCCCCTCGATCAGATCCGTATCTACCCGGACGCCATAAGCATTCATCAAGACGTCCATCTGCCACAGATGCTCTTCCTCTTCCGGCATCGGGAACAAGTCCAGCCGCTTTAAGATTTCCCTCTCTGTCACAACGTCCTGTAGGCAGTACTCCTTAAACAGCTCCCACTTATCCGTATCGTGCCACGGTTGGTTCCATGTACGGCTTCCGTTGGTTTTTGTTGGCTTACAAGGCACACAGAAATACCGGATCAGGGCCTTGCCTGTAGTCAGCTTCTGTTTATCCTGCGGGAGGCCGATTGCTTTGCCCGTAGCGTCCAGTCCAGCAGTATAGCCGCAGTACAGGCCGTGGGCCATGGTGCAGCGCCACTGTTCGATCGGAGTCTCGTAGCCGGCACAGTTAAGGCAGTACCACTCAAAAGCGGCGTTGTAGGCGTGCTTGATAACATTGGGATCTGCCAGGGCCTGCATTAACCAGCAAGGGAGCTCTTCCCCGTTTTTGAGATCTATAACCTTAACGGGATCGTTATTCCACTGGTATGCAAACAGGAGGATTTCAAAGTCCGGAGACTGTGCGTACTTATAGGCACCAGCCTTCCCAATGTCTATACTGCTCCTTGTCTCGATATCAATTGATAGATGATGCATATACGTCCCTCCCTGTCAGATTGAGGGGCCTTCCGGCCCCCCTAATATCAATATGGCTGCCCGGTAATCGGGTGTAATCTTGGCGCTGCGGCTTGTGCTGCTGGCTGTCCGGCTCCGTTCCACGGTGCTGTGGTCTGCGGAGCATAACCAGCAGCACCCGGAGTCGCTGGCATAGCTGCCCCGTACTGAGGCGCTGCATATCCGGCAGTCGCCTGTCCTTGCTGGACATTAAACGCCTGCGCTGCGCTCGGCGCACTGCCCCCCAATGATTCTCCGTCTCTTGTCTTCATAACCGGCCCCAGGCCACAGCCGATTCCCTTCTTTCCGCCGAAAGAATACGGGTAGAAGGATACATTCACACGGCCATACATACCGCTGTATACCTCGGACTGGTTTATGATTGGATTTCCCATCTTGTCCACGACTTCCGGCCGGTAATCCACCTTGGCACTGGCTGTAAATACCCAGTGGCCCTTACACTCTGGGCCGAAGGCCATCCCATCAGAAGGACGAACCCCGTCTCCGTCATAGACGGGCACGGGTACGATCGGCGGACACTGACCGTTCCATTTCTCGCTGATCCCCTTTTGCTTTGCGGCATCGAGGGCCGCATTAATACGTCCCATGGTGTCTACGTCCGTCTTCGGTACTAGAACTGTTACACTGTATTTTTCCTCCTGTCCTGTCATCGCTGCATACGGCTTAAACAGGTGTACATAAGATAATCTCACTTCTCCGGTTGTTACATTGGTTAAATCATTCATTTACTTTTTCCTCCTTGAACGCCTCTGCGGCGGTTAATTTATTTGTAATTGCCGGTCTCTTATCCGATGCTTCTACCAGTGCCGGCTTCCCTGGCTTCCATACAACGTACTCGCCTACAGCGTCGGCAAAATCCTTCTTCCCTACCGTTGTCTCTACCTGGGCGAGTGACAGCGGCTTTCTTTCCCACAGTACTGCTTCCTCAGCTACGCCACTTTTGACGAGAGTTTCAAACGCTTTGTCCATATCTGTCCAATCACGGCCACCACGGCCTGACACGGCCTTCCAGCCAGGAACTTCTTTTCCTGCCAGACACTCCTTAAGGGCATAGTCCTTTAAGGCTTCTAGCCATTTTGCCACATCGACACCCTTCCGCAGGTAGTCTCCTGCCTCTGCATTAGAGATAAGTGGCGGAAGTTTCCCGAGATCTTCCGAAAATGCAAGTTTCACATTCTCATCGGCTCTGGCCCTGCACTGCCCCCGCGCCCGGCAGTACTTACATGTTTCCGGACTCGGGAAATAATCACCCTCGCCCTTAATCGCAAGTTCTGCCCGGCCTTTCACGTACTGCCCCCACGAGAGCAGTTCTTCCAGCGGGCACTCCCACTCAGAGATTCCGTCCGAAAGCCGGGGCTGTACAATTGACATCCGGATTATCTCGATCGGATACAGAATCTTGTACATTTCATAGGCCCCCAAAGCATATAGGGCAAGCTGGGGATTCCCTTCCGCCTCCACCCGACCGTTAGGGTTCTTCCCGTATTTAAAGTCAATGATGTGCAGCACGTTGCCACAGATCAGGATACAGTCCGCAGTCCCGAATCCATCAGGAACATAAGCGGAGAAATCAACCCGCTTTTCGGTCGCTACATAAGGCTGGTTCTTCATTGCAAGCGCAACACCTTTTATGTAATCGAGGTACTCGTCTGTATACCCCATCATCTCTTCCTGCCACAGTTCCTTTTTCTTAAGCTTGTTGATAGCCGCCGTCAGTTTCTTTTTCCCAAACTCGACGCCGTGGAAATAGTTCCTGACTTTCAGCTCCGCTAACTCGTGGGCCAGCGTGCCTTCTGCGGCTGCTTCCGATGTGGTATCCGGAAACCCTTCTTCCAGCCGGGCGCTGGGGGTGCAGTACAGCCACCGATGCGCCCCGGAAGCGCTTAATAATGCATGATCTCTCTCAGCATGTCCCATTAGATCGGCGCCCCCAATCCTCTAAGAGCAGTCGCAAACGCTCCGTACTGCTCCGGCTGCAGATGCGTAAGGGTGTCTGCGCCAAACTGGGCCAGAAGATCAATCAGGTCGCCCTGCCTGCCGGAATCCATCAGCGTCATGGCTGCCCTTGCCAGATCATCAGGCG
>NZ_JBKVCZ010000079.1:0-31961 GCF_046966825.1 Hungatella sp.
ATTTACAGCAGATGTCCCTGTTTGACACAGTAAAGGACGACGACATCGTCCGGGAGCTGGGAGAACTGGAGCTGGGAAATATGACGCCGATCGACGCCTTGAACACGCTGTACCGCCTTCAGACGAAACTTAAGAACCGCTGGCAGTAAAGAGATAAAGGAGCGATAAGCCATATGCCAAACATTACGCTACTGGATCAAAATACCATAAACAAGATTGCAGCGGGCGAGGTGATCGAGAGGCCGGCCTCTGTTGTGAAGGAGCTTTTAGAGAACGCCATCGACGCCAGGGCTACGGCTGTGACGGTTGAAATAAAGGAGGGAGGCACCACCTTCATCCGCGTGACCGACAACGGCTGCGGAATTCCGAGAGAAGAGGTTCCTCTGGCGTTTCTGCGCCACTCCACCAGCAAGATCAAGTCCGTGGAAGATCTCTTTACGATCTCATCCCTGGGCTTTCGCGGTGAGGCTCTCGCAAGTATCGCTTCCGTCTGCCAGGTGGAGCTGATCACGAAGACCAGCGAAGCCCTGACGGGAAGCCGCTACAGCATCGAAGGCGGCATTGAACGGCCGCTGGAGGAGATCGGCGCCCCGGAGGGCACCACATTTATCGCCAGAAACTTATTCTTTAACACGCCGGCCAGAAGGAAATTTTTAAAGACTCCCATGACAGAGGGCTCCCATGTGGCCGAGCTGGTGGAAAAGATCGCGCTCTCCCATCCGGAGATTTCGATCCGTTTTATCCAGAATAACCAGAACAAGCTGCATACCTCCGGCAACCACAACTTAAAGGACATCATCTATACGGTCTTCGGCAGGGAGATTGCGGCGAATCTGCTGGCAGTCGAGGCGAAGAAGCAGGATATCGCCATCAGCGGCTTTATCGGGAAGCCTGTGATCGCCAGGGGCAACAGAAACTACGAAAATTATTTCATTAATGGGCGGTATATCAGAAGCAGCATCATATCGAAGGCCATAGAAGAGGCCTACAAGCCGTTTATGATGCAGCACAAGTATCCGTTTACCATGCTGCATTTCACCATTGAGCCGGAGCTTCTGGATGTCAATGTCCATCCCACCAAGATGGAGCTTCGCTTCCGCGACGGGGAGATGGTGTACCGTATGGTCTACGACGCCGTATCGGGGGCGCTTGCTCACAAGGAGCTGATTCCGGAGGTGGAACTGAATAAGGAAAAGGCGGAGCAGGAGGCAAAAGAGGCGAGGAAGCACGAGCCGTCACCGGAGCCCTTTGAGCTTCGCAGGCTGGAGGCCATGAGCCGGCAGCAGGCCGCCTGCGCGCCTGGCTCCAAACGGCTTAAGCCGGCAGAACCGTCTCTTATGAGAGATCCTGATTTTCTGGCTGAAAACTGGCTGAAGAAGCCGGCTGGCGGGCAGATGACTCCGAACCGCTTCGACGGAAGGGAGGCGGTGGAAGAAACGGCGGCAGGCGCAGACTTTTTACGTGGGTTATCGCCGGAATCGGCTGCGAAAAATGAAGAAACGGTACGAAATCAGGCAGGTGGTGCAAGGGAACATGGACAATTAAACGGAATGACGGACCGTGGAGTGCAGCCCGGAGAGGGAGAGGCAGCAGCGGAAGAGGCAGCAGCGAGAGATGCGGCAGCGGGAGAGGCAGCAGCGGAAGATGCTGCAGCAAGAGAGGCTGCAGCGGGCGAAGCACAGGCAGGTGCAGCCGCATTTTCCGGGAAGCCGGAACAACTGGATCTCTTTGACGGAAAGCTGCTGGAACCGAAATCAAGGCTGATGCATAAGCTGATCGGCCAGGTGTTCGACACCTACTGGCTGGTGGAGTTTAACGAACAGCTTTATATTATTGACCAGCATGCGGCCCATGAAAAGGTTTTATATGAGAAAACCATGGCAACACTTAAAAACAGGGAATACTCATCGCAGATGCTTAATCCGCCGATCATTCTGACCCTGAACATGAACGAGGAGGTGCTGTTAAAAGAGCACATGAAGTATTTCTCGGACATGGGCTTCGAGATCGAACCGTTTGGCGGCAGAGAGTATGCGGTGAGAGGCGTACCGGCCAACTTACTGTCCATCGCCAAGAAGGATTTGCTGATCGAGATGATCGACGGGCTTTCCGACGATGTTTCGACTCATAATCCGGATATTATTTATGAGCGGGTAGCGACCATGTCCTGCAAGGCGGCAGTCAAAGGCGGCAGCCGACTGTCGACGGCGGAGGCCAACGAGCTGATAGACCAGCTCCTGAATCTGGAGAATCCGTATGCGTGTCCTCATGGACGGCCGACGATCATCTCCATGAGCAGGTACGAGCTGGAGAAAAAATTCAAGAGGATAGTATGATGAAACCACTGATTATCTTGACGGGTCCCACGGCTGTGGGAAAGACGGCTCTGTCTGTCCGGCTGGCGAAGGCCGTGGGCGGAGAGATCATAAGCGCCGATTCCATGCAGGTTTACCGCCACATGGATATCGGTTCTGCCAAGGTGACCCCGGAGGAGATGGATGGGGTTCCTCATTATCTCATTGATATTCTGGAGCCTACCGGGGAGTTTAACGTCGCCGTGTTTAAAAAAAAGGCGTCGGAGGCGGTACAGGAGATATACGCTCACGGACATCTTCCCATCGTTGCCGGGGGAACCGGTTTTTACATTCAGGCCCTTCTGTATGACATCGATTTTACAGAGCAGGGAGAGGAACGGGAGATCAGGGAGGAACTGGAACGGCTGGGAGAGGAACGCGGCGCCGTTTTTCTGCAGATATGCTGGCGGAGATCGATCCGGAGGCGCCGTGGAAATTCATGCCAACAACCGGAAACGCGTGATCCGCGCCATCGAGTTTTACCGGCAGACGGGGAAAGAATTGAGCACAACAAACGGGAGCGGCAGCGTCTCCTAAGGACTTCCTGTATTACGTCCTTACGGATGACAGAAAGACGCTCTATGAGCGGATCGACCAGCGGGTAGACGCCATGGTAGAGGCCGGTCTGGTCGGTGAAGTGGAAAAATTAATGGAAATGGGCTGCACGAAGGACATGGTCTCCATGCAGGGACTGGGATACAAGGAAATCCTGGATTACCTTCAAGGGAACACCTCCCTTGACGAGGCGGTTACCATTTTAAAGAGAGATACGAGACATTTCGCGAAGCGCCAGATCACCTGGTTTAAGCGGGAGCGGGATGTGCGGTGGCTGAATCTGGAAGAATTCGGCCGCGACAGAGAAAAGGTCCTGGAGAAAATGCTTCAGGATATCAGAGAAACGTATGGATTGGAGACAGAAAATCATGGAAATGGATGCGATGTATGAGCAGCTGGGAATCGAAAGAAAGGTTCTGGAGTTCGGAAAGGAGATAGAAGGGCTGCTTTCTGAGCGCTTCGCGGCGATCGATGAGACGGCGGAGTATAATCAGCTGAAGGTTATAAAAGCCATGCAGGACAACCGCGTCAGCGACATTCATTTTGCCGCAACCACCGGATACGGTTACAACGACCTGGGACGGGATACACTGGAAGATGTATACGCCAGCGTGTTCCACACGGAAAGCGCCCTGGTGAGGCCGAACTTAATCAGCGGAACCCACGCGCTTCACGTGGCGCTGTCGGGCAATCTGCGGCCGGGAGACGAGCTCCTTTCACCGGTGGGGAAACCGTATGACACACTGGAGGAGGTAATCGGAATCCGGGAGAGCGCTGGCTCTTTAAAAGATACGGGGTCATCTACCGCCAGGTGGATCTGCTTCCGGATGGAAGCTTTGATTTTGATGGAATTGCAGCGGCAGTCAATGAAAAGACGAAACTGGTGACAATCCAGCGTTCCAAGGGATACGCCACCCGGCCGACCCTGTCGGTAGAGCGGATCGGTCAGCTGATCGCCTTTATCAAGGAACGGAAGCCGGATGTCATCTGTATGGTGGATAACTGTTACGGAGAGTTTGTGGAGCGGATGGAACCGGCCGACGTGGGAGCGGATATGATGGTGGGGTCTCTCATCAAGAATCCGGGCGGCGGACTGGCGCCGATCGGCGGATACATCGCCGGAAGAAAGGACTGCATCGACCGCGCATCCTACCGCCTGACCGCCCCTGGTCTGGGACGTGAGGTAGGAGCCAGCAGGGGCTTAACCAGTCCTTCTATCAGGGACTGTTCCTCGCGCCAACGGTGGTAGCAGGAGCCTTGAAGGGGGCCGTATTCGCAGCCAATGTCTATGAAAAGCTGGGATTCTCCGTGGTTCCGAACAGCACCGAGCCGCGCCACGATATCATTCAGGCAGTGACCTTCGGAAAGCCGGAGGGTGTTATCGCGTTCTGCCAGGGAATTCAGGCGGCCGCGCCGGTGGACAGTTTTGTCACTCCGGAGCCGTGGGCGATGCCGGGCTACGACGCGCCGGTTATCATGGCCGCAGGAGCCTTCGTACAGGGCGCATCCATCGAGCTTTCTGCCGACGGACCGATCAAACCTCCGTACGCCGTTTATTTCCAGGGAGGGCTTACCTGGTACCATGCGAAGCTTGGAATTCTCATGTCCATGCAGAAATTAAAGGACGCGGGACTGATCACGTTATAGAGCCAAACGGCAAAAAAAGTGTATACACGACTGCGTTTCTATGATAGAATAACAAAGCAGGCATGGATTTTCCTGCCAAAAACGAATGAGGGGTAGTAACAGATGAAACGTAAAAACTGCTGGGTACTGCTTCTTCTGGTGCTGACGGGGATCGTGCTGGGCGGATTTATCGGGACGATGGCTCAGGATGTATCCTGGCTGTCCTGGCTGAATTTCGGACAGTCCTTCGGATTCGATTCACCGCTCATTATTAACTTCGGTATTCTGGTCATTACCTTTGGCCTGAGTATCAAGATCACCATGGCAAGCATCATTGGAGTGGCATTGGCTCTCATTACCTATCGGTTCATTTAAATACATATGTCTTTGACACGTACCTGGAGAGTAACGGACAGGAGACATATGAACAGAATTACGATGAAAGACATACCGGCGGATGACCGGCCTTATGAGAAGTGCCTTCGGACAGGCCCTGAGGGGTTAAGTGACGGAGAACTTCTTTCCATTATCATCCGGACGGGATCCAGGGAAGACAGTTCCCTGGCACTTGCACAAAAGATACTGGCCTTAAATTACCCCAGCGAGGGTATTTTAGGGCTTTTGCATCTTTCACTCCCCGAACTGACTCAGATTAAGGGAATCGGAAGAGTAAAGGGGGCGCAGCTCCTCTGTATCGGAGAGCTGTCGAAGCGGATCTGGAAGAAGGCCGTGCTGGAAGACGTGGCTAGCTTTTCCAACCCGGAAGACATCGTGAACTACTATGTGGAAGATATGCGGCACATGGAGCAGGAGCAGATCCGCATCATGCTGCTGAACACAAAGGGCGTGCTCATAAGAGATGTGCTGATTTCCCAGGGGACGGTGAACGCTTCCGTCGTTTCACCCAGGGAGATTTTTATTGAGGCGCTGAAGTACCACGCCGTGAATGTCATTGTGGTTCACAACCATCCCAGCGGCGATCCGTCACCCAGCCGGGAAGATATCACATTAACCAGAAGAATCATGGAAGCCGGAGAATTGATCGGAATCCGTATGTTGGATCATATTATCATAGGAGACAATTCCTATACCAGTTTTAAAGAACGGGGAATCATATAGATGGAATCGAAACGCAGTAAATACGTCCTGATTGCCTTAACGGTGATCTGTGTGCTTTTAATCGGCCTTACATCAATCCATGACGAGTGGCTGACGCCTTTGAGGACCGGAGTCGGGTACTTTCTGATCCCGGTGCAGTCAGGAGTCAATAAGGTGGGCTCCGCCATTTACGATGAAATCGTGGATTATACAAAACTGAAAGACGCTCTGGAAGATAACAAGGAGATGAAGGACATCATCACCCAGCTGACGGAGGAAAATACCAGGCTTCAGGCGGAGGAATTCGAACTGAAGCGGCTGAGACAGCTGTATGAGCTGGACCAGGAATACGGCCAGTACAATAAGGTCGGGGCCAGAGTCATCGCCAACGACTCCAGCAACTGGTTCCAGGTGTTCCGGATCGACAAGGGATCAAAGGACGGAATCGCCGTGGATATGAACGTGGTCGCAGGCGGAGGTCTGGTGGGAATCGTCACGGACGTTGGCGCCAATTACGCCACGGTCCGGTCCATCATCGATGATTCCAGCCGTGTCAGCGCCATGGCCATCCAGTCCGGAGACGGCTGTATCGTGGGCGGTGATTTAACGCTGTTTAAAGAGGGGCGGCTCCGCATCACCAACGTGCTGAAGGACAGCGACTTAAAGGATGGCGATAAGATCGTCACCTCCAACACCAGTTCCGTCTTTGTGCCGGGAATCCTGGTGGGCTATGCCGCGGAGATTACCAATGACACAAACAATGTGACCAAATCGGGTTACTTAATTCCTGCGGCTGAATTTGACAGCCTGCAGGAGGTTCTGGTCATCACCGATCTCAAAGTGAAGATGACAGAGGAGACAACCGCGGAAGACGGCGCCTCTGCCGAGACGCAGGCGGGAGAGAGTGAGACGAACGAGGACGGGGAGACGGCGGCTTCTTCGGAAGAAGAGACTGCTGCGGCACAGTAGAAGCCATGAAGAAGCGAGAAAACGATAACGAAAGGAGCGGCGGCGATGAAACGAATTATCTTTAATATTCTTATGATTATTCTGGCGTTTACGGTTCAGAACTGTATCTTCCCGCTGCTCCCGTTTCTCTCTGCATCTCCGAATCTGCTGCTGATTCTGACCTTTTCCTTCGGATTTATCCACGGAAAGGAGGCCGGTATGTATTACGGCCTTCTTTCCGGTCTTCTGATGGATTTATTCTACAGCGGCCCGTTCGGTTTTTACACGCTTATTTTCATCTACGTGGGATATGTAAACGGCATCTGCACCAAATACTACTATGAGGATTACATTACGCTGCCGCTTATTTTAAGCGTGCTCAATGACCTGGCGTACAATCTTTATATTTATGTGTTCCGGTTCCTGATCCGGAAACGTCTTGGAATCGGATACTACTTTATGAACTTAATGCTGCCGGAAATCATTTTTACGGTGGTGACAACACTGCTTATTTACCGTATTTTCCTGATGTTCAACCGTCATCTGGAAGAGATAGAAAAAAGAGGAGATTCATCGATTGTTTAGAGATTTATTAGACATCTTAAAAGACTTTTTGAAGAAAATCGCATCGTCAAGACTCCTTGTACTGGGAGTCATCTGTATAGCCATGTACGCAGGACTCGTCCATAAGCTGTTTAATTTACAGATCGTAAACGGAGAACAGGCGTTAAACGATTATATGCAGCTGACGGAGCAGACACTTACCACAGCGGGAACACGCGGCAACATCTATGACAGGAACGGCAAGGTGCTGGCTTACAACAAGCTGGCTTATTCCGTGACCGTTCAGGACACCGGGGAATATAAGACCACGGCAGATCAGAACGCCATGTATTTAAGGCTGGTCAGAATCCTGGAGAAGCATGGGGAGACAGTACAGGGAAAGTTTGAGGTAGCCATCGACAGCAACGGAGATATGATCTATACTTCTTCCTCAGAGGCCGGCAGGAAGCGTTTCCTGCGGGATTATTACGGCTTGAAGAGTGTGGATGAGCTGGATGATGAAGAGAATAAGTACCCTTCCGCGATCACGGCAAGAGAATTGTTTGAAAAGGCGTGTGCCACCGGCAAATTAAATGAGATGAAGGATTCCGACGGCAATCCGGTCACCATGACGGATCAGGAGGCGCTGGATATCATCAATATCAAATACGCACTCCGTCTCATGTCGTTCCGTAAATACGAGGCGACGACGGTAGCGACACAGGTATCGGATGAGACTGTCGCGGATGTGCTGGAGCATACCGCAGATCTTGCAGGCGTCAACGTGGAGGAAACCACCATCCGGGCCTATAACGACAGTATCGCATTTGCCCCGATTATCGGCTATACCGGCAAGGTGCAGGAAGACCAGCTGGAGGAACTGAAAAAGAACCGTCCTGACTACGATGTGAATGACATCGTGGGAACTACGGGAATCGAGTATACGATGGAGCAGGAGCTCCAGGGGACGAAGGGCAGCAAGACCATCTATAAGGACAGCCGGGGCCGGGTCAGAGAGACGCTCGATGAAACCGAGTCGAGAGCCGGCAACGACATTTACCTTACGCAGATCGCAGGGCTGCAGACCGGTATTTACCATCTGGTCGAACAGTCTTTAGCCGGTGTTCTGTTAAAGAAAATTGTGCCCGGCGATGTGGAGATTACCAGCAGCACAGATGGATCGAACATGACGATCCCTGTTAAGGATGCGTATTTTCAGCTGATTAACAATAATATTCTTTCGCTGAAGCATCTCGAATCTGAGGAAGCCTCAGATGTGGAAAAGAATATTAACAGCAAATTCTTATCATCCAGGGATCAGATTTTTTCAGAACTGCAGAACGAACTTATGAGCAGCCATCCGGCTTCATTGAAGGATCTGGATCAGGACCTTGCTGCCTATATGTACTATATTTACACGTATCTGGCCAGTCCGACCGTGGGTATCATAAAGGAAGATTTAATCGACAAGACGAGCGCCGAGTATCTGGCGTGGAAAGCAGATGAGATCAGTCTGCGTGACTATCTGTATTATGGAATCGCAAACGGCTGGGTGGATACTACAAAGCTGGAGACGGATTCCAAGTATTCCAATGCCGATGATACTTTTAAAGTGCTGGTGGATTATGTGTTTGCACAACTGAAGGAAGACCGGAATTTTACGAAGAAAATCTACCGTTATCTGATCAACGACGATGTCATTACCGGACAGGAGCTCTGTCTGGCCCTGTTCGATCAGGGAATTCTGGAATATAATGAGGAAGATATCAGCCAGTTAAAGGCGACAGGCGACGCCTATGCGTTCCTGATGAAAAAGATATCGACGCTGGAGATCACACCGGCCCAGCTGGCGCTGGCTCCGTGCAACGCAGGTGTGGTGGTAACGGATATCAAGACCGGAGAGGTTCTGGCCCTCGTGTCGTATCCTGGTTACGATAATAACCGGATCGGCGACAGCGCCTATTTCAGCCAGCTTCAGAATGATTTGTCACTGCCGTTATATAACAATGCGACACAGGCCAAGAAGGCTCCCGGATCTACTTTTAAACCGCTTACGGCTGTCGCCGCACTGGAGGAAAATGCAATTGGAATCGAGGATACGATCGACTGTACCGGACGATATGAAGAGATCGACACACCGATCAAGTGCTGGATCTATCCTGGACGCCACGGCCCGCTTAACATGGTTGGCGGCCTTCAGAATTCCTGCAACTTCTTCTTTGCGGACCTTGGACACAGGCTGTCCATGGATGCCGATGGCAATTACGTTCCGTCTCTCGGACTGGATAAGCTGCATAAATACGCTGCCCTGTTCGGACTGGATCATAAATCCGGCGTGGAAATCGACGAGCTGGAGCCTCAGATTTCAGACATCGACCCGGAGCGTTCCGCTATGGGACAGGGTAACCACGCCTATACCAATGTACAGTTATCGAGATATGTGGCGGCGATCGCCAGCAGGGGGAATGTATTCGAACTCAGCTTACTGGATAAGACAACTGATTCTGAAGGTAATCTGATTAAAGATTATACCCCTGAGATTTCTTCTCATATTGACGCGGCGGATTCAACGTGGGATACTGTACAGCAGGGAATGAGGGAAGTTATCGCCAGTGGTACGGCGAAGAAGCTGTTTGCCGATTTAGAGGTTCCGATCGCCGGCAAGACCGGTACGGCCCAGGAGGCAAAAAACAAGCCGAACCACGCGTTCTTTATTTCCTATGCGCCATATAACAATCCGGAGATCTGTGTTACCGTGAACATTCCGTTCGGATATTCGGCTTCCAATGCCGCGAATATAGCAAAGAGCGTTTATCAGTACTATTATGGAGAGATTGATTTGGAATCGATCCTGAGTGCCGGTGCGCGTGATGCGGCGAATGTCACGATTCGCGATTAAGAAGGGTGAGAGAAAAGGTCAGGTGGATATGATGCATAATACCGTAGTGATTAAAAGCAACAAGGCGGGTATGACCGTTTATCTGGAACCGGAGGTCCCGTTTCAGACGCTTCTTGCCGATATCGGCAGGAAGTTCGGGGACAACACGAAGTTCTGGGGTTCGGCCCAGATGACGCTGACGCTGGAGGGAAGAAAACTGACAGCGGAAGAGGAATTTGCGGTTGTAAACCAGATTATGGAGAACTCCAATTTAGAGATCGTCTGCCTCGTTGATACGGACGCTAACCGCATCGAACGCTGCGAAAAAGCACTGAATGAGAAACTGATGGAACTGTCCTGCCAGACAGGACAATTCTTTAAAGGAAATTTACAGGACGGAGAGACGCTGGAATCGGAAGCCAGTATCATTATCATCGGAGATGTGGAACGAGGCTCCAAGGTTATGGCGAAGGGGAACGTGATCGTTCTCGGCGCGCTGTACGGCACCGTATGCGCGGGTGTTGCGGGCAATGAGGGCGCTGTGATTGTGGCGTTGACCATGGCGCCGACGCAGCTTCGCATCGCAGACTGCACCTCACGGCTTGACGGCCGTGGGAAGAAGCTGGGCCGCGGACCGATGACCGCTTCACTGGATGGAAATAAAGTCTCTATCAAACCAATGAAAAAAAGTGTGGAAATATTCCGAAAATTAATGTAGAATAGAATATGGATTGAATCAGGAGGATATGAGATGAGTGAAATCATTGTCATTACTTCCGGAAAAGGCGGGGTAGGCAAGACAACAACCTCTGCCAATGTTGGTACCGGCCTGGCCATTCTGGGGAAAAAGGTAGTTCTTATCGATACAGATATAGGACTCAGGAACTTAGATGTGGTCATGGGACTGGAAAACCGCATTGTCTACAATCTTGTAGATGTGGTAGAAGGCAACTGCCGTATGAAGCAGGCCCTGATAAAAGACAAAAGATATCCAAATCTGTTTTTGCTTCCATCGGCTCAGACCAGGGACAAGACCTCGGTGAATCCGGGCCAGATGGTGAAACTTGTTGATGATCTGCGGGAAGAGTTCGATTATGTACTATTGGACTGCCCGGCTGGCATCGAACAGGGGTTTCAGAACGCCATCGCCGGCGCCGACAGGGCGCTTGTGGTAACGACACCCGAAGTATCGGCGATCCGTGATGCGGACCGCATTATCGGGCTTCTGGAAGCCTCCGGCATGAAAACCATCGATCTGGTGGTGAACCGGATCCGTATGGATATGGTGAGACGCGGGGATATGATGTCCCTCGATGACGTGATGGACATTTTAGCCATTGATATCATCGGCGCAGTCCCGGATGACGAGGACATCGTCATATCCACCAATCAGGGAGAGCCTCTGGTTGGCATAGGAACACCGGCCGGACAGGCTTATATGGACATTTGCAAACGTATAACCGGCGAAACGGTGCCGCTTTTGAATGTGGCGGCGCGTGGAGGGTTTTTCTTTAAGCTTTCCAACCTCTTGAAGAGAGCGTAGGAGGGATGAGATGAGCCTGTTTCCTGTATTCCGTAAGAAGAATTCAGGAGAGATTGCAAGAAATCGTCTGAAACTTTTGCTGGTTGCGGACAAGGCGGACTGTTCTCCTGAAGTGATGCAGATGATAAAAGACGATATGATCCATGTGATATCGAGATACATGGATGTTGATTCCGACAGAATAGAGATACAGATGACGAAGATGAAGCAGCCGGACTGTGACAGTTATATGCCGGTGCTTTATGCGAACATCCCTATTCGCGATATACCTGACAAGGGGATATACTGACTATGTTTTTTGACTACAATTTTAAATACTATAATTACCGTTTGGTTCTTTACATGGTGGCGTTATCCGTCATTGGGATTCTCGTGGTTGCAAGCGCATCCGGACAGGATTCCTCGACGGTTACAAAACAGATAATCGGTATCCTGGTGGGATTTGCCCTGGCCATAGGGCTTTCCATCATCGATTATCATAGAATTATTAATTTATATGCGCTGGATTACGCAGTATGCATCCTTCTTTTAGGTGCGGTGCTGGTGATGGGTCACACGGCAGGCGGAGCCACAAGGTGGATCGACGTTCCGGGTATCGGCCGGATACAGCCTTCCGAATTCGTGAAGATTGGGCTTATTGTATTCTTTTCCTGGTATTGGAATAAATATCAGGAAAAGATGAATATGCCTGTTATGGTGGGGATCGCGGCCATACTGGCCGTAATACCCATCGGCCTTATTTTTGCGGAGCCGAACTTATCCACCAGTCTGGTTGTCATTGTCATCATACTCTGTATGGTGTATACAGCTGGCATCAGTTACCGCTGGATCGGCGGCGTGCTTGCGGTTGCCATACCTGCAGGCGCATTATTTATCTATCTGCTGACGCAGGGGTTAATCCCCTTTATCCACGATTACCAGGCGAGACGTATTCTGGCGTGGATCTATCCGCATGCGGAACAGTACGCGGAGAATATGTATCAGCAGAAGAATTCTATCATGGCAATCAGTTCCGGACAGCTTCAGGGGAAGGGACTTTTTAATACGACTATCGCATCCGTAAAGGATGGAAACTGGCTGGGCACCACCGGAGAGACAGATTTCATCTTTGCAATTATCGGAGAGGAGCTGGGCTTTATCGGCGGGGTAACCGTCATTGTGCTCTTCGGTCTCATCGTATTTGAATGTCTGCGCTTGGCGTACAAATCCAGAGACATGGCGGGGCGGCTGATCTGCACCGGCATGGCGGCGCTTATCGGATTTCAGGCTTTTGCCAACATCGCCGTAGCGACACAGATTTTCCCCAATACCGGCCTGCCGCTTCCGTTTATCAGCTCGGGAGTCAGTTCCCTGATCAGCATCTTTATCGGGATGGGCCTTGTTCTGAATGTTGGATTGCAACGCAAAATTGGTAATTATTAAGGAGGTATATCGTTATGAATATAGGATTAGTTGCACATGATTCAAAGAAAAAACTGATGCAGAACTTCTGCATCGCCTACCGGGGGATTTTAAGCAAGCACACCCTGTACGCGACAGGGACCACTGGCCGTCTGATTGAAGAGGTCACGAATTTAAATATCCACAAGTACCTGGCTGGTCATTTAGGCGGTGAGCAGCAGCTGGGAGCCCAGATTGAGCACAACGAGATCGATCTGGTGATCTTTTTGAGAGACCCGCTCTCATCAAAGGCTCATGAGCCGGACCTCGTTAATATCATGAAAACCTGCGACATGCACAATATTCCGCTGGCAACAAACCTGGCGACCGCAGAGCTCTTAATCAAGTCTCTGGACCGCGGTGACTTAGAGTGGCGTGAGATGTATAAGTAGGAGTCTGTAAGTGAAAAAGAAAATTACGATGAAAGCCGGCTGCGCGTTTTTATGCGTGACCATGCTGTCGGGCTGCTCCAGCTTTAAAAAACTGGATAATCCCTATGACTTCGCGCAGAGGACGGCTCTATATGAAGGAACAACGCTATCGGACAGGGCAGAGAGCTTTGCACATAATCTCTGCGTCGTCACGGCGGACACTCCATCCACAGATCAGGCGGTTACCGCAGAAGCGGCGGCGGTCTTTGACCTGTCGGATAAAACGGTGATTTTCGGAAAGAATCCCTTTGAAAAGCTGTATCCGGCCAGCATCACCAAGACGATGACGGCTCTGCTGGCGATCAAGTACGGGAATCTGTCCGACGAGGTAACGGTACCGGAGGAAGCGGTGATTACGGAGAGCGGTGCGACCTTATGCGGCATCAAACCGGGCGATAAACTGACTATGGAGCAGCTGCTCTACGGTCTTATGCTGCCTTCCGGCAATGATGCCGGCGCTGCGATTGCAGTCCACATGGATGGCAGTATTGAGAAGTTTGCCGACCGGATGAATGAAGAGGCGAGAAAGCTGGGAGCGACAGGGACACATTTCGTCAATCCCCATGGCTTAAACGATGAAAACCACTATACGACCGCATACGATCTGTATCTGATTTTCAATGAAGCCATGAAATATCCTGATTTCAGGAAGGTGATCGGTACGTCATCCTATGACGCTGTCTACGCGTCGGCCTCGGGAGATACGCTGACAAAGACCTGGAAGCAGAGCAACTGGTATATGACCGGTGAACGGGATATGCCGGAAGGACTGACTGCGCTGGGCGGCAAAACAGGCACGACAAAGGCTGCGGGAAGCTGTCTGATCATGGGCAGCAGCGGCTCTTCGGGGATGGAATATATTTCCGTTGTCTTAAAAGCCCCTGATAGAACGGGCCTTTACGATAATATGTCAAATATATTGAATAAAATTGTAGATTAGTCGTTGCGTTTTATGGGGATTTGTACTATAATTACTTTAATATTAATAGACTTTTTATACAAATCATATAACTCAAGGAGGAGATCGCTATGGTGCAGATAATAGCAGGAAAAAAGGGTAAGGGGAAGACAAAACATCTGTTGGATAGGGCCAATTCCGCCATCAGGGATTCCAAGGGATCCATCGTCTATTTAGACAAGAGTTCCAAGCACATGTATGAGTTAAGCAACAAGATTCGTCTCATTAATGTCAATGAGTACCCGATTAAATCGAGTGAAGGATTTATTGGTTTTATCTGTGGAATTATTTCACAGGATCACGATTTGGAAATGATGTTTTTAGACAGCTTTTTAAAACTGTCCTGTTTAGAAGGTGAAGATATTACAGACACCATCACGACTTTGGAAAGAATCGGTGAAAAGTATCACGTGACCTTCGTTCTCAGCGTATCCATGGACGCGGAGAATCTGCCTGAGAACGCGCAGGCCGATGTGATTGTTTCATTATAATCATACATAAAGGAATTGTGGGCGTATCTGACAAATGCTGAACTGAATGGCATTTGCGGGTACGTCCCTTTTTTTGCGGAGGAAGCGGATCTTCCGCGTACATCTTTCACTTGAACTTTTTGCATTTTACTCTTATAATAACTAGAAGGGAAAGGAGGCGCTCTCTTGGCACAACAGAAGGTAAGGCCCCGAAAGAAGGAGGCGGCCCCGAAAAAAAAGAATAAGAAGATCATTAAATACCGGAAGCCGCTTCATATTAATGTCGGAATGATCATCTTCGCATTGATTTTTGTTTATATGGTGTTCAGCGTCTATACCTACATACGGAGGGACAAGATCCAGTTCTATGAAGTACAGGAAGGAAGCATCGTGAATAATACCGATTATACCGGTATTATTTTGAGAGAGGAAGAGGTGAAGACCGCCGACCGCTCCGGATACATCAACTATTATATCCGGGAGGGAAAAAGGGCGTCGGTGGGAACGCGGATCTATTCCATTGATGAAACAGGAAATATCGCATCATTCCTGGAAGAAAATACAGAAGAAAATGTCACACTGACAGCGGAGAATCTGGCTGATTTAAAGAAACAGCTGACTGTATTCAGTCTTACGTACGACGACAACCGTTTTAACTCGGTTTACGATACGAAGTATACGCTGGAAGCGGACGTGATGGAATACATGAATTTTAATGCGCTGGATAACGCTGGAAGCCTCCTTGACGAGGCGGGATTTAATTTTCAGCAGGTGCGGGCCGATGAGGCCGGTGTCGTGTCCTACGGAGTGGACTCTTATGAGAGCCTGAATGCCTCTGGAATTTCGGAAGCGGTATTCGACCGCAGCAAGTATACGAAGACGATTACAAAAGCAGGAAATCTGATTGAAAAGGGGATTCCTGTCTATAAGATGATCACGTCGGATCAGTGGTCCGTGGTATTTTCGCTGAGTGACGATGATGTGAAGGCTTATGGGGATAAGACAAGCCTGACGGTCACATTTTCCGGTCATGACTTAAAAGCAACAGGCAGCTTTTCCATGCTTACCGGAACGGATGGAAAGCCATACGGCAAACTGGATTTCGATAAATACATGGTCCAGTTCGCTTCAGACCGTTACGTGGACTTTGAGATTATTTCCGATAAGGTGGACGGGCTTAAGATTCCGGCCAGCGCCGTGACGACGAAGGACTTCTATCTCGTTCCCATGGAGTACTTAACCCAGGGCGGCGACAGCTCGGAAAGCGGATTTAATAAAGAGGTTTATTCGGAATCTGGAAGCTCTGTGGTATTTGTTCCGGCGACGATCTATTATTCCGAGGAGGACAATTACTATATCGAGATGGGCGGAGAGAACGGCTTTAATGCAGGCGATTACATCGTGAAGCCGGATTCCACAGACCGCTACCAGATCGGGGCGAGCGCGTCCTTACAGGGTGTGTACAACATCAATAAGGGCTATGCCGTGTTTAAGCAGATCGATGTGCTGGCGTCCAATGACGAATACTATACAATTAAGAAGAATATGACGTACGGTCTGGCCGTATACGACCACATCGTGCTGGATGCGTCGACAGTCAGTGAAGGCGAATTAATCTATCAGTAAAGAGGTGTTACAATATGGTAAAAGAAAATCTGGAAGAGGTAGAAAGACGGATTTCAGAGGCCTGCAGACGGGCGGGAAGAAGCCGTGAGGAAGTGACGCTGGTAGCGGTCAGCAAGACGAAGCCGGTTTCCATGATTGAAGAAGCGTACGGGACAGGAATCCGCGATTTTGGAGAAAACAAGGTACAGGAGCTGTGTGAAAAGCACGAGGTGCTGGAATCAGATATCCGCTGGCATATGATTGGCCATTTACAGAGAAACAAGGTACGCCAGGTGGTGGACAAGACCGTCCTGATTCACAGTGTGGATTCGGTCAGGCTGGCGGCCCAGATCGACGAGGAAGCAGCAAAAAAGGGCATAACCGCAGACATTCTGCTGGAGGTGAATGTGGCGGAGGAGGAGAGCAAATACGGCTTCCGCCTGGAGGAAACGGAGCAGGCGCTGAGAGAAATTGCGGCATTTTCCCATGTGCATATTCAGGGATTGATGACAATTGCGCCTTTTGTAGATAATTCCGAAGAAAATCGGCCAATTTTTAAAAAATTATATCAATTTTATGTTGACATGCGCGGGAAAAACATTGATAATGTTACTATGAGTATGCTCTCAATGGGTATGACCGGAGAGTATGAAGTAGCGATAGAGGAAGGAGCAACTCTGGTAAGAGTCGGTACCGGCATTTTTGGTACAAGATATAAGATTGGAGAGAATGAAGGATGAGCATAATTAGCAAATTGCTGGAGAGTGTGCATTTAAACGGTGACGATGAAGAGGATGACTACTACTTAGATGACGATTACGAAGATGAAGATGACAGACCTGCCAGAAAAGGACTCTTTGCCAAAAAAGATGAAGATGACTATTACGATGACGATGAAGAGTACGATCAGAAGCCGCGCTTTCTATCACGTTCTCCAAAGGTAGTACCGATGAAACAGCGCTCCATGATGGAAGTTTCCATGGTGAAGCCGACGTCCATCGAGGATGCCAAAGAGATTTGTGATTATATGCTGGCTGGAAAAGCAGTTGTGCTGAATATGGAAGGAATCCATACGGAAGTGGCACAGCGAATTATCGATTTTACATCGGGTGCGACATACTCTATGAACGGCAATCTGCAGAAGATCTCGAATTACATATTTATAGCAACTCCGGAATCCGTAGAGCTTTCCGGTGATTTTCAGGACTTGCTGAATAATGGTACGCTGGATATGGGCGGAATGAATCTTCGTCTGTAGCCATGACGATAAAAGACAATCAGATTTTAGGTATAGTACAAGCAGACAATCTTCCAACCACCGGCCTGCCGGCGCCGCGGGATTTTTCGTGACGGGGACCGTCAGGAAGGAAGATTGTTTGCTTTCTATTTTACTTTGGAGGAACCGTAATATGGAGAAAAGAATTCCGGTACATATGGATGGAAGAAAAGTATACGATATAGTAATGGAGCAATCCTTCAGTCAGCTGGAGGAAGAGCTGCGCGGGATGAATCTGGAGGAACGGAAGATCTGCGTCGTCACGGATTCCAACGTGGCCCCGCTCTACCTTGAGGAGGTAGAACGGATTGCCTCGGCCTGCTGCCGGAAGACAGAGCATTTTATATTTCCGGCAGGAGAGGAGAATAAGAACTTAAATACGGTAAAGGATCTCTATGAGACCCTGATCTTGAAGAAGTTTGACCGCCACGATTATCTGCTGGCCCTGGGAGGCGGCGTGGTAGGAGATTTATGCGGCTTTGCGGCCGCGACGTATTTGAGGGGAATCTCCTTTATTCAGGTTCCCACCACCCTTCTTTCGCAGGTGGATTCCAGCATTGGAGGGAAGACCGGAGTTGATTTTGACGCCTACAAGAACATGGTTGGCGCTTTTCATATGCCGAAGCTGGTCTATACGAATATTTCCACGCTGAAGACCCTTACGGATGAGCAGTTTTCTTCCGGTATGGGAGAGATCATCAAGCATGGCCTGATTAAGGATGCGGCATACTATGAGTGGCTGGGAGAGCATGGGGAGGAGATCGGCCGGAGGGACCTGTCCGTCTGTGAGGAGATGGTCCTGGTCAGCAACCGGATTAAACGCGATGTCGTGGAAATGGATCCGACGGAGCAGGGAGAACGGGCGCTGCTTAATTACGGCCATACGCTGGGCCATGCAATCGAGAAGCTGGCTGATTTTAAGCTGATGCACGGCCACTGTGTGGGACTGGGCTGTATCGCGGCCATGGGAATCTCTGCTGCCAGAGGTACGATGGCGGAGGAGGAACTGCTGCGGTTAAAAGAGATGATGGAGCGTTTCGGCATGCCTCTCACGGTCAGCGGGCTTTCTGCAGATGAGATCATTGAAACGACGAAGAGTGATAAAAAGATGGATTCCGGGACGATCCGCTTTATTCTGCTGGAAGAGGCAGGAAAAGCTTATATTGACAAGACCGTAACGGATGATGAAATGAATGCGGGACTTTCACGCATTTTGGCATAAGGAGACATACATGAAACAGAAAGCAAAACTTGTTACAGGACTTATCATAGGATTTCTGGCGGCAATCGGTCTGGACCAGTGGACGAAGCTGCTGGCGGTCAATCATCTGATGGACCGGCCGGCCTACGTCATATGGGATGGGGTATTCGAATTCCTGTATTCGGAAAACCGCGGCGCGGCCTTCGGGATGCTCCAGGGAAAACAGTGGTTTTTCCTGATTATCGCTGTGATTGTGGTGGCCGCGGCTGTGTACTCCATAAGCCGTATGCCGGCTACGAAGAAGTATCTGCCGCTGCATTTGATCGCCATGTTTCTCTCTGCCGGCGCAGTTGGCAATATGATCGACCGGTTTACGAGGGGCTATGTGGTGGACTTTTTGTATTTCAAGCTGATTGATTTCCCCATCTTCAACGTGGCGGACTGCTATGTGACGGTGTCCATGTTTATCTTTATCCTGCTGTTCCTGTTTCTGTATAAAGAAGAGGATTTGAATTGCCTGTCAGGCCGGAAGGAAAGGGAAGCGGATTGAAACAGCAGTTTACGGTAGGAGAGGACGAGAAAGCCATACGGATTGATAAATACTTATCGGAGCAATGCCCCGATATCTCCAGGTCCTATCTTCAGAAGCTGCTGAAGACAGAGGCGGTCTTTGTGGGCGGAAAGCCGGTTAAGAGCAGCTATAAGACGGCGGCCGGAGACTTGATTGAGCTGGAGATTCCGGAGGCGGTAGAGCCCGAAATCGTTCCGGAAGAGATGGAACTGGATATCCTGTATGAGGACTCCGATATTATTTTAATTAATAAACCGAAGGGGATGGTGGTGCATCCCGCCGCAGGGCATTACAGCGGTACGCTGGTAAACGGGCTGATGGCCCACTGCCGGGCGGATTTATCCGGTATCAACGGCGTGATGAGACCGGGAATCGTTCACCGCATCGACATGGACACGACCGGTGTTCTCATCGTCTGTAAGAACGATATGGCGCACAACTCCATTGCGGAGCAGCTGAAGGTGCACTCCATTACGAGGAAATACTACGCCATTGTCCATGGCGTGATGGGGGACGACGAGGGGACCATAAGCGGGCCCATCGGCCGCCATCCGGTGGACCGAAAAAAGATGTGCATCAATGAGAAGAATGGCCGCGAAGCCGTGACCCATTACCGGGTTTTGGAACGCTTCCGCCAGTTTACGTATGTGGAATGCCGGTTGGAGACGGGACGTACCCATCAGATTCGCGTTCACATGGCGAGTATCGGCCACCCGCTTCTGGGTGACGCGGTATACGGTCCGGCCAAGTGTCCCTATAAGCTTACGGGACAGACACTGCACGCAGGCGTGCTGGGAATCGTGCATCCGAGAACCGGGGAATATATGGAATTTACGGCCCCGCTGCCCGAGTATTTTGAAGAATTATTAAGAAAATTACGTACCACCTAGAACTCTTTCTGGGTGGTATCTTGCTGCTTTAAAGAAACACTTTAAAGAAACTGTTAAAAATATATAAATATATAGATTTTTCTGAAACTTTGATGTATAATAGGCATATAAGATAACTGGAAGGAGCGGTCTATATGAGCGGAAATTTAGTAATTACAATAGGAAGACAATGCGGTAGTTCCGGTAAGATCATCGGACAGAAGTTAGCCGAGGAGATGGGCGTGAAGTGCTACGACAAGGAATTGCTGGCACTGGCAGCCAAGAACAGCGGTTTATGCGAGGAATTATTTGAGACTCATGACGAAAAGCCGACCAACAGCTTTCTGTATTCCCTGGTAATGGATACCTATTCCATGGGATATACGACGTCCGGCTATATGGATATGCCGATTAATCATAAGATATTTCTTGCACAGTTTGATACCATCAAACAGCTGGCAGATCAGGAGTCCTGTGTGATCGTCGGAAGATGCGCCGATTATGCGCTGTCCGATTATCCGAAGGTAGTGTCCGTATTTATTACGGCCAGCGACGAGGACCGCATCGCTTCCCTGAAGAAGCTTTACAATGTGGATGATGCAAAGGCAAAAGACATCATGGTGAAGACCGATAAAAAGCGTGCAAGCTACTATAATTACTACTCCAGCAAGAAGTGGGGCGATACGAGAAGCTACGATCTCTGCATCAACCGGAGCGCGGTAGGCGTTGACGGTGCAGTGAAGATGATTCGTGCATTCGCGGAAACCAAGCAGGAGTGGCTGAATAAGAATACTTAAACTAACCGATGTGGGTCCCGGAAACGGGAGCATCAGGGAATTAAAGACCCGCCGCTCGCGGGAAGAACGGGGAACGGCCGCAGGATCAATCATTGATTCTGCGGCCGTTCTTCGTTCTTATTCCACGGTAACGGATTTTGCCAGGTTTCTCGGCTGGTCCACATCGAGATTCTTGCCGGTGGAGGCGTAGTAGGCGATCAGCTGGAGCACGACCGCGATAGGGAAGACGGTAAAACGGTCCCCGATCTTCGGAATGCGGATATGAATATCGGCGACTCCTCTATCTAAGACGGCGTCCTCCTTGGTGATGAGAATTACGAAGGCGCCGCGGGCCTTGACCTCGCGGATGTTGGAGATGGTCTTGGCGAAGACTTTTTCCTGTGTGGCGATAGCGATGACAGGTACCTCCTCTGTGATCAGAGCGATGGTACCGTGCTTCAGCTCGCCGGCCGCATAGGCTTCCGCGTGAATATAGGAGATTTCCTTCAGCTTCAGCGCGCCTTCCAGGGAAAAGGAGTAATCCAGTCCACGGCCGATGAAAAACGCATCGGGTTTGTTGATTAAATGTGTGACCAGAGCCTTGATGGAATCTTTCTGAGCGATCATGGCCTCCATGGCGGGAATGGCCTCCAACAGCTTCTTCATGAACTCGGTGGCCTGGGGGACGCTGTATTTGCCCCGCACAAGGGCCATACGGCAGCCAATCATATAGAGGGCGGCCAGCTGCACGGAATAGGCTTTCGTGCTGGCTACGGCGATTTCAGGGCCTGCATGGGTATAGAGCGTGTAATCACTCTCCCTTGCGATGGTGGACCCCTTTACATTGACGACGGATAAGGCGGCCGCGCCGTAATTCTTCGCCAGCCGCATGGCGGCCAGCGTATCGATGGTCTCTCCGGACTGAGAGATGATGATGACGAGTGTGTCTTCGCCGATCAGGGGCTCCTCGTAACGGAATTCCGACGCTACCGACACTGTGACCGGGATTCGAAGAAGGGGCTCCATCATGCTCCTGGCTGCCATCCCGGCGTGCATGGCAGTGCCGCAGGCCACGATGTGGATTTGGGAGCAGGAAGTGAACACGTCATCCGGGATCTGATCGTCGGTAAAATCGGGCAGCCCCTTGCTCAGACGGGGGAGTATGGTGTTTCGCAGCGCCTCCGGCTGTTCGTGGATTTCTTTCAGCATGAAATGGGGAAAGCCGTTTTTCATGGCGGCATCCATGTTCCAGTTTACTTCCATCAGTTCCGGCATCTCTTCATGGCGCTGCAGGTTGTAGAGGTGGACCTTATAGGAGGTCAGACGCACGATATGGTCTTCGGGGACGACAAAATACTGTCTTGTATAAGGGATGAGCGCCGTTAAGTCCGAGGCCACGAAGGAGCCTGAACGCGTGTAAGCCGCTACGAGAGGGCTTACGTTCCGGATGGCATAAATCTCTCCCGGGTAGTCTTCGAACATGATACAGAAGCTGTAAGAGCCCTTAATCAGGGCTACAAGCCTGGTGATGGCCTCCAGCGGGTCTCCCTGGTAGAGGCTGTCGAGCACCCAGGCGGCCACCTCGCTGTCTGTCTCAGAATGAAGCTTAGCTTCCAGGTGAAACTGTTCGGTCAGCTGATGGTAATTCTCGATGATCCCGTTGTGGACCAGAGTGACTTTTCCGGCCTGATGGGGATGGGTGTTCTGTGTTGTCACACCGCCGTGGGTCGCCCATCTCGTATGGCCTAAGCCGCAGTGGGAGACGTCTGTGATCCGTTCCATCGTCTCCTTTAAGTTTGCCACCTTGCCGGTCCGGCGGACCAGGCAGATGTGGGAGTTCTCCATGCAAAGCGCGGCTCCGGCGCTGTCATACCCGCGGTATTCCAGCTGGGAAAGTCCGTTTAAAAGTATCTTTTTAGAGTCCAGGGGTCCTGTATAACCAATAATTCCACACATAGTTGTTGATCTCCTCTCAGTTTTTCTGAAAAAAGGCCGCACAAAAAAGAGACTGTCTGTTTCTCGTCTTTGAGAACGGCAGCTTTTTCAGCTTCGGTTTTAATTTTTGTCTGTCAGTCTGTCATTTTAGTCTGTTATGCTGTTTAGTCGTATCAGTCCGGTTCCTGCGCGTTTGTTTTGCGGTTACCCGCATATTTCGTTCAGGATACACGCCCGGATGGCATGGAAGAGCATCCGCCGAATTCTTCGATAAACTCTTCTCCTCGTTAACCTTCAGTACCGGTCTTCACCGTTCACGCTCGTACTTACAGGTGCATGGCGCTTAGCTTTGCTATTGAAATTTATGCCTCCTCATAAATTTAGTCTATTATATCCCGAACAACTTTGTGCGTCAATAGAAGGTTTACAACCATTTTACCAAAACTTTCTTTTTCATTTTACATTGCCCTTATAAAATTAGAGCATACCGGAAAGAAAAGGAAGGAAATATTATGGCGAGTTTATCGTTAGTAAATGTGTGCAAAACCTATAAGAACGGTTTTGAGGCGGTGAAGGATGTGAACCTCGATATCAGGGATAAGGAGTTCCTGATTCTGGTGGGACCGTCGGGGTGCGGGAAGTCGACGACGCTCCGTATGATCGCCGGGCTGGAGGACATTTCCTCCGGTCAGCTCTGGATTGACGGTCAGCTGGTCAACATGCTGGAACCAAAAAACAGAGATTTATCCATGGTGTTTCAGAACTACGCGCTGTACCCTCATATGACGGTGTATCAGAACATGGCCTTCGGGCTGAAGGTGCGGAAGACACCGAAGGAGGAGATCGACAGACGGGTGAGGCAGGCCGCAAAAATCCTGGATATCGCCCATCTGCTGGACAGAAAACCACACGCGCTGTCGGGAGGCCAGAAGCAGAGAGTGGCGATCGGCAGTGTGATTGTAAGGGAGCCGAAGGCTTACCTCATGGATGAACCTCTCTCCAACCTAGACGCGAAGCTGCGGTCGCAGATGAGGGTGGAGCTCTCGAAGCTGCACCGGGAACTGGGCGCTACCGTGATCTATGTGACTCACGATCAGGTGGAGGCCATGACGCTGGGGACGAGGATTGTCGTTATGAGGAGTGGTAAGATTCAGCAGGCTGCCGCCCCCGGGGATTTATATCAGAATCCCGTGAATAAATTCGTGGCTGGTTTTATCGGTTCTCCGGCGATGAATTTTCTGCCGGCGTGGGTGGAACGGCGCGATGAGAGAGTCTGCCTGGAATTTGGCAGCAGCAGACTGTATGTAAACCGTATGTGCGCCTCCCGGCTGATCGAAGGCGGATACCTGGGAAGACGGGTGTATCTGGGAATCAGGCCGGAAGACTTTCATGAGACGGGACCCGGGGAAAATGCGCTTCCACTTGAAGTGGAAATCAGGGAAATGCTGCGGGCCGAACAGCTTCTCTATGGAAACTGCGGACGAAATGAGCTCTGCGTCCGTACGAAACCGGATTTCAAAGCGGAACCGGGAAACACGGTGACGGTCTTTGTCGACATGGATCGCATTAAGCTGTTTGACATGGAGACAGAAGAAAATATTACATTTCATAGGGGAGTTCGTCCTGTGAAATGAAAGCCCTACGGGGTATGCGCACTACGCGCTGAGGAAATATGGCCGCTAAAGCGACCGCGCTCCGGCGCGCGAGTCCGGCAAAACGGACTCTTTATTCTATCTGTAAGGAGTGAGTATTCCAATGAAAGTGAAAGCAATGGTAAAAAAGGCCGGCCCATACGCCTATCTCGTCCCGGCCCTGGCGGTTTTCGCGGTTTTCCTGTTCTATCCCTTTTTCAAGACCATCTATTTAAGCCTCTATAAAACGAACAAAATGGGGCAGGCCAGGCTCTTTGTGGGAGCCGGAAACTATAAGGACTTATTAACGTCCTCCTCATTTTTAAACAGCCTCGTGGTAACGGGTGTGTTCGTGGCGATTGTGGTCTCTGTAAGCATGCTGCTGGGACTCTTTACGGCCCTGCTGTGCAATAAGACATTTCCGGGAATCCGGGTCTTCAGCACAGCCTATGCGCTTCCTATGGCGATCGCCTCCAGTTCGGCAGCCATGATCTTCAAAATTATGCTTCACCCGTCCATCGGCATTGTAAACAAGCTGACGGGACTTGATATCAACTGGATCAGTGATCCGAAATATGCGCTTCTCTGTGTGGCTCTTGTGACCGCATGGTTGAACAGCGGGATCAATTTCCTGTATTTCAGTGCGGGATTCAGCAATATCGATGAATCGATCTACGAAAGGGCGTCCGTGGATGGCGCCGGCGCGTGGGCCAAATTCTTTCATCTGACACTGCCGGGACTCAGTCCCATTCTGTTTTATACGCTGGTGGTCAATATCATTCAGGCCTTTCAGTCCTTTGGCCAGGTCAAGGTCCTGACACAGGGCGGGCCGGGAGAATCCACCAACTTAATCGTATATTCGATCTACCGGGATGCGTTCTTTAACTACCGGTTCGGAGGCGCGGCGGCGCAGTCGGTTCTTTTGTTCGGCATCATTATGATTCTCACGCTGTGCATGTTCCGGCTGGAGAAGAAGGGGGTAAACTACTGATGGATTCTACCATAACTGCAGAGAGAAACAAAATGAGCGAGGCGGAGATCGCCAGACTCTACCAGGAGGCCAATCAGAAGGCCCTGATCAAAAGAAGAGTGGAACGGACCGCGCTGGCAGCTGTCAACATCGTGGCGGCTTTTGTGATCCTGCTGCCGCTTTTCTACGCCGTGAGCATCGCTTTTATGCCCTCCAGTGAGCTTTTTACCACGGAACTCAATCTGTTTCCGTCGAGTCCTACCATGGATAATTTTAAGGAGGCCATGAGAAAAATTCCGCTGGGACGGTTTATTCTCAACTCGTTTATCGTGGCTGGCGCCATCACCTTCGGGCAGATCATATCCTGCTCTCTGGCGGCATTTTCCTTCTCTTTTTTAGACTTTAAAGGCAAAAATGTCCTGTTCATGATTGTCATGGCGACGATGATGATACCGGGCGAGGCCACCATCATATCCAATTACTTAACCGTCAGCCGTCTCAAATGGCTGGACAGCTATCAGGTGCTGATTATCCCGTACCTGACATCGGCCATGGGGATCTTCCTGTTTCGTCAGTTTTATATGACGTTTCCCATTTCACTGTATGAATCGGCGAAGATCGACGGATGCTCGAATATGAAATTCATCTTCCGGATTCTGATTCCGCTTACGAAGGCGGCGATCGGAGCTATGGCGGTCTATACCTTTATCAACGCCTGGAACATGTATATGTGGCCGCTGCTGGTTACCGGCTCTGATTCCATGCGGACCGTGCAGATCGGAATCGGAATGCTGGACAGTGTGGATTCCCAGTCCATATCCATGATGATTGCCGGCGTGGTGATGATCATTATACCGTCCATTTCGGTATTTTTGATCGGACAGAAACAATTGATCCATGGAATGTTTTCGGGCGCCGTCAAAGGCTAGGTCCGGCGGTATTAGCAGACCGGCGCCGAGTGAGGCGCACGGCAATCCCGATGCAGATAAAATAAGAAAGAAAATTCTGGAGGAATAAGCATGAAGAGAAATGCAATTGCTGCCTGCATGGCCCTTATGGTGGCCGCAGGAAGCGTGACAGGCTGCAGCAGCCAGACAGGAACGAAAGAAAGTGATACGACGGCACAGGATACGACTGCGGGAACAGAGGCGGTGAAGAGCAGCGCGGCAGAGAATAAGGCGGATGGTGTAACCATCACCTTCTGGCATTCCATGGGCGGCGTGAACGGTGAGGCGATCAATACTCTGGTGGAGCAGTTTAATAAGGAGAACACAGACAAAATCACCGTGGAAGCCCAGTATCAGGGCAGCTATGACGATGCGATCAACAAGCTTAAGAGCGCCCAGATCGGCAGTATGGGGGCCGACCTCGTTCAGATCTATGACATTGGCACCCGGTTCATGATCGATTCCGGCTGGGTGATCCCCATGCAGGATTTGATCGACGGGGAAGGATGGGACTTAAGCCAGGTAGAACCGAACATCGCGGCCTACTATACGGTGGATGACGTCCTTTACTCCATGCCGTTTAATTCCTCTACTCCAATTCTCTATTATAACAAGGACATGTTTGAGAAGGCGGGAATCACGGAGATACCGGACAGCCTGCCGAAGATTGCGGCTGTGGGAGACGGGCTTCTCGAAAAGGGAGGTGCCGGAGAGGTGATTTCCCTGGGAATTTACGGCTGGTTCTTTGAACAGTTTACTTCCAAACAGGGCGCGGACTATGCGGACAACGGCAACGGAAGAACCGCGGCGGCAACGGCAGTCGATTTTGACAAAAACGGCGCGGGCGTTAAGACGCTTACCGCATGGAAGGCTTTGGCAGACCAGGGGTATGCGCCTAATGTGGGACGCGGAGGAGATGCCGGACTGGCCGATTTCAGCGCAGGAAAGGCGGCTATGACGCTTGGATCTACCGCTTCGTTAAAACAGATCTTAAATGACGTAAACGGCAAATTTGAAGTGGGCACCGCTTATTTCCCGAAGGTGAGCGACGAGGACCAGGGCGGCGTGTCGATCGGCGGCGGTTCCCTTTGGGCGCTGAACAACGAAGATCCGGCGAGACAGAACGCGGTCTGGCAGTTCGTGAAATTCCTCGTTTCTCCGGCCAGCCAGGCTTACTGGAATTCCCAGACCGGTTACTTCCCGGTAACCGTGGCTGCACATGAGGAGACGGTATTCCAGGAGAATATTGCGAAGTATCCCCAGTTTGAGACGGCGATCGACCAGCTTCATGATTCCACACCGCAGTCAGCGGGGGCGCTCTTAAGCATTTTCCCAGAGGCGAGACAGATCGTGGAGACAGAAATTGAAAATATGTTAAACAACGGCACTTCCCCGGAAGATACGGTGGCAAAGATGGCCGATAGCATCAATAAATCCATTGAGGATTACAATCTCTTGAACGAGTAAAGAAAAGGAGTACGGGACGATGAAAACGAAGGTTTGGGCACACAGAGGGGCGTCGGCCTATGCGCCGGAAAATACGCTGGAGGCATTTGAACTGGCGGTCAGCCAGGGCGCGGATGGAGTGGAGCTGGATATCCAGATGACGAAGGACGGCTCTCTGGCCGTAATACATGACGAGACCATCGACCGGATCTGCGACGGCAGCGGCTGTGTGGCAGATTTTACGATGAAGGAGTTAAAGAAGTTCCGATGCAGCAGGCTGTACCCGGAGTTTGCGGATGCGGGGATTCCGGAGCTGGGAGAGGTGCTTTCCCTTATCAAACCTTCGAAGCTGACCGTAAATATCGAACTGAAGACGGGGATCGTCCGTTATAAGGGGATCGAAGAGGCGGCCGTTAAGCTGGTAAAGGAGATGGGAATGGAGGACCGGGTGATCTATTCGTCCTTCCACCATCCCAGCCTCTTAAAGGTGAAACGGCTGGACCCGGATGCCAAAACAGGACTTCTGTATTCGGACGGCTGGATCCATGTGGCTTCCTACGGGAAGAAGCTGGGAGTGGATGCGCTCCATCCGGCACTCTACCACCTGCGTTCCGGGAAGCTTCTCAAGGAAGCAAAGGAGAAGAAACTGCCGCTCCACGTGTGGACTGTGAACGAGGAAGGGGCCATGAGGGTCCATGCGGAGCAGAAGATTGCCGCCCTGATCACCAACTACCCGGATGTGGCGCTGCGTGTGGTGCGCGAGATGAGCCGATACTGAATCTTAATAAACAATTAATTCTTTTTCTCTGTTTTTTGACGGGACAATATGGTATATTCTTACTTTAGAAACGATAACAGGAAGATGAAAACCGATGAAACGAAACAGAACCGTCAGAAACCAGACTATATCCGCCATTTTTATGGCTCTTGTGGGAACCGCGATTCATGCGGGGGCCCAGTCTTATCTTTCATCCTATGATATACCAGAAAATAAACCGGCGCGGCCTGTGGTCTCCAGACCGCCTGTCGTGCCGGAGGAAACAAAGCCGGTGGAAACTGTGCCGGAGACGGAGGCGGAAGAAGTATTTTCGCCTTCTCTTGCTGTGCTCAATCTGGCTTATCTCTATCCGGAGGACGCAGACCGCACGGATGCGCAGAACAGTCTGGCGGGGCAGATCCTCCGTGAATTATCTGTAAAAGACTCGGAATGGCTGGCCTCCATCTATGATTTATCCAACCGGAAGCCGGCAGAAGCCGCTGCAAAGCTGGGACTTCCCGCGGACCGTGTGCGGGGACTCTGCAATCCGCTTGATGAATCGCAGACAGAAGACAATCCTGACAGCTGGCTGCTCTCCGAGTGGTCGCGCATCGACATGGTCTTTACTGATGAAAATGGAAACAGAATTATGGCTGATTCCAATATCAAGGAAATCATGGCCATGGCAAATACATACTTTTATTACACGGATCCTGAGGACAGCGATGCCTTTCTGAATTACGTGCTGAATCTCTGGGACAAGTCTCACTCGATTCATTATTCCATCGGAGAGGTGTATTACTGTGACGGCTGTCTGGAGGATGCGTCCGGTGATACGGAAGCCTCTGAGGCAGCAGGAACCGCCGGTTCGGGAGAGAACCCGGAGAATGCCTCTGGAGACGGTCTGACGGGCTCTGGGGAGACAGAGAGCGGAGCGGACGGGACTGCGGCTGCCTCCGATGCAGATCATATACAGGCGACGCCGGAACCGGCGGAGATTGGGCCGGGAGTGCCGTCCGCTTCAGAGACAACGGTTTATGGAGCGGAAGACGGGACAGGGAGTGAAATGGCGGAAGGAGCAGCAGAAGCCGGGGAACAGGAGAACAAAGCGGAGATTGGCCCTGGAATTGCACTGATGGAAGCGTCTAAAGCCGCTGAGACAGAAACGGCAGAGGAAACGAATAAGGAGGAGGAAACGGACAAGGAAGAGAAAATGCCTCTGACGAAGTGTCCGGGGCATGTGGACCTTCATATTACTGCGACTGTTACAGGCGCCTCTTCATCGGAAAAATCGCTGTTCTCCATAGCGGAGGGAGTGGCAGCCGCCGAACCGAAAGCTGGTTTTCCCGGCTGGACCGAGGAACATAAAAACGCGGTACGGGAACTGGCCGCCCAGGACTGGAAGACTGCCTATGGACTGACGGTTTCGTCCACCTATATTTCGAATCCGCTTTCGCAGTCTGAGATGGAATACTACTTAAGCCTTCTTCCTGCGGACATCTCTCTGGAACGAAGGCGCCTGATCCGCTACGCCCTGTCTTCTGTGGGAAAAGTCCCGTACTACTGGGGCGGAAAGCCATCGGCGCCGGATTACGATGGGAATCATTTCGGCTCCCTGACGGCTGCCGATGAGAAGGGCCGTACGATGAAGGGACTGGACTGCTCGGGATGGATCAGCTGGGTATACTGGTCGGCGCTGGGAAAGAGGCTTCAGGCGGAGAGCACCGACGGACTGGCCGGCTGCGGCACCGCTGTGGCGAGAGAGGACTTAAAACCGGGAGATATTATTGTCAGGCTGGGCGACGAGGGGCATGTCGTCATGTTCCTGTCCTGGGAATCGGAGGATCGGATGAAGGTGGTGCACGAGTCCAGCGGAAGCGTAAATAATGTGACCATCAGCACCATGCAGGCCAGCTGGCCTTATTATAGAAAGCTGATTGACTGAGAAATGTAAGAGAAAAGCAAGAAACAGTAAGATTGTTTCTGGTAGAATAAGTAAGGTTTGCCAAAGTAAATCACAGGAAAGGACTGAATAACCTGTTATGGATTATGAGGATGAATTAGACCGTATGCGTGCACAGAAGAGGCGCAGCAGCGGTGCAAAAAGAAAGGTGGACAACTTAAGCGGCCGTGCGTATTATGAGAACGGCAACGGTAGAAACCCAAGAGTGGAATATGCGGGACGCCCGGATGTACACCAGAAACTGCGGGAGGAACGGATCCGCAAGAAGAAAAAGAAGAAACGGCTGCTGATGATCGAACTGGCCGTTTTGGCCATATTGGCAGTGAGCGCATTTTTGATTTTTGGAAAGGGAACGAATCAGAAGGGATATTGGACAATTGCAATATTCGGTGTGGATTCCCGCGATGGAAAACTGGAAAAAGGCGCCCTGTCCGACGTTGAGATGATCTGCAACATTGATAAGGCCACGGGGGAGATCAAGCTTGTATCCGTATTCCGTGATACATATTTAAAAATTAACAGCGAAGGAACGTATCATAAGATCAATGAGGCCTACTTTAAGGGCGGCCATAAGCAGGCAGTAGAGGCGCTGAACGAAAACCTGGATTTAAAGATCGATGATTACGCCACATTTAACTGGAAGGCGGTGGCAGAGGCCATCAATATCCTGGGCGGCGTGGATATTGAGATTACAGATGCGGAATTTTCTTATATAAACGGTTTTATCACTGAGACGGTTAATTCCACTGGGATCGGTTCCTACCAGCTGAAGAGCGCGGGAATGAATCATCTGGACGGAGTGCAGGCGGTGGCGTATGCCAGACTGCGTCTGATGGATACCGATTTTAACAGAACGGAACGCCAGAGAAAGGTTGTGACCCTGGCGCTGGAAAAGGCAAAACAGGCCGATTTTGGTACGTTAAAGACACTGGTATCCACGGTATTCCCTCAGATTTCAACGAGCATTGGGATCGATGATTTATTCACGATTGCCAAGGGGATTACAAAGTACCATATAGGCGAGACAGCCGGTTTCCCATTTTCAAGGACAACCATGAGAATCGGGAAAATGGACTGCGTAATTGCGACGACACTGGAGAGCAACGTCATTCAGCTTCATCAGTTCCTGTATAATGTACAATAATATTTTTATAATTTTTAAATTCATTA
>NZ_JBKVCZ010000080.1:0-31384 GCF_046966825.1 Hungatella sp.
ATCTATTACGATTTGCTGACCCATTTGGATGACGTGGAACATCCTTCCCTGTTTGATTACGAGATCCATCTGGATCTTTTGTATTTCAAAACCATCTGGAAGGTCAAGGGAAAGTATCTTTCCCGAAAAGAACAGAAGCTCCTCACTGACTGCTTCGGCAGCAAGCTGGACCTTTTAAATATTCAGTGGATTTACCGTTCAAAAAAATATTATAACCTGCAGCCGGCAGACATCTACGCACTGCTCATTCCCATCGAGTTCCATTTAAAGAAGGAGCAGATCACAAAGCTTGTGGAAGCCGGAACGCTGGATGAATTTTTCCATGCATTGCAGACGACGTACTATGGCAGACTGGAAGACATGGACTCCTCGGATAATACCGAGCTGGAGATGCTGGCCGAGGAAGTTCTGGGCAAGATCTACAGCGCCACCAGCCGCAAGAATCCATATTCCATCGCCACATTGAATTCATACCTCTATTTCAAGGAGGAGGAAATTCAGAAGATTATTACCGTCATAGAGAGTATCCGTTACGGCGTCAGCCCGGATGAAATTCTCTCCTATGTGGTAAAGAACCAGTAAAGGGGGTTATTATCCGTGATAGAAAAGATGAAGTTCTTAAGTATCACCGGGCCCAAAGAAGACATCGACCGGGTCATTGACACGTATTTGTCCAAATACGAGATTCATTTGGAAAATGCGCTGTCAGAATTAAAGACGGTAAAAGACTTAAGACCATATATTGAGATTAACCCGTACAGGGACACATACCAGCGTGCCGCCGAGCTGGTGGAACTGCTTCCGGCCTCAGCACCGAAGACCACATCCGCCGTAGTTTCCATTGAAGAGGCCATCGACACCATTAAGAAACTGGACACGACGATGACGGAGCTTACGGAAAAGGAGACTGTGCTCACCGGTGAACGCGATTCCTTCCAGGAATCCTTAGACAAGGTAGTTCCCTTTACGGGGCTTAACTATGATTTGAGTTCTATCCTGCATTTCAAATACATTAAATTCAGGTTCGGACGCATTTCCCATGAGTATTATAAGAAATTTGAAAGCTACGTTTACGACTCCATCGACACCGTGCTCTATAAGTGCCGTGAGGACGAGGAATACGTCTGGGTCGTTTATTTCGTGCCTGAGACCATTTCCAATCAGATCGATGCGATCTACTCCTCCATGCATTTCGAGCGGTTCTTCCTTCCGGATGAGTATGAAGGCACGCCGTTAGACGCCATACACACCCTGGAGGACAAGATCTCCGCGCTTCAGGCGGACATCGACGCGGTGCACAGTCAGATGGCCGAGGTACTGGGCAGCCAGCGCGATAAGCTTCTGGCCTCTTACGAGAAGCTTTCCACCTTCTCCACAAACTTCAACGTCAGGAAGCTGGCGGCCTGCACGAAGCAGAACATCAATACCTTCTACATTCTGTGCGGCTGGATGAGTGAAAAGGACGCCAAGGCGTTCCAGAAGGAGATATCGAACGACGAAAAGACCTTCTGCATCGTGGAGGATGACCACAACAACATCATTAGCAGACCTCCGACAAAGCTTCATAACCCGAAGCTGTTTAAGCCGTTTGAAATGTTTATCCAGATGTACGGCCTTCCGGCCTATAATGAGATCGATCCGACCATGCTGATCGGCATCACCTACTCCTTCCTCTTCGGCTTCATGTTCGGAGACGTGGGACAGGGACTCTGCCTCCTGCTCGGCGGCTTTTTGCTTTACCGGTTCAAGAAGGCGAATCTGGCGGCCATCATCTCCTGCTGCGGATTCTTCTCCACCATCTTCGGTTTTATGTTCGGAAGCGTATTCGGCTTCGAAACGATTATCGACGCCGTATGGCTGCGTCCCATGGAACACATGACAAATCTGCCGTTTATCGGCAAGCTGAACACGGTATTTATCGTGGCTGTCTCCATCGGCATGGGTATCATCCTGCTGACCATGGTGCTTAACATCATCAACAGCCTCCGGGATCACGATCCGGAAAAAACATGGTTTGACACCAACGGTGTGGCCGGCCTCGTCTTCTACGCGAGCCTGGTCCTCACAATCGTTTTATATATGACGGGCAATCCGGTACCGGCGACCGTTCTGTTAGTCATCATGTTCGGAATTCCGCTCCTCGTCATGTTCTTCAAGGAGCCGCTTACCCATGTGCTGGAAAAGAAGGCGCAGATCATGCCGGCCGGCAAGGGCATGTTTGTGGTTCAGGGATTTTTTGAACTGTTTGAAGTACTGCTCAGCTACTTCTCCAACACGCTTTCCTTCGTCCGAGTGGGCGCTTTCGCCGTGAGCCATGCGGCCATGATGGAGGTTGTTCTCATGCTGTCCGGCGCGGAAGCCGGTAATCCCAACTGGGCGATTGTCGTTCTCGGCAATCTGTTCGTGTGCGGCATGGAGGGCTTAATTGTGGGCATTCAGGTGCTCCGTCTTGAATATTACGAGCTGTTCAGCCGTTTCTACCGCGGAACAGGCCGTGCATTTAAACCATACGGAAAGACAAATTAAATAAAATTGATCAGGAGGTATCTTATTATGTCAACTTTAGTAAAAATAACCTTAGCAGCAGCTTTAATCTTAAGCATCGCAGTTCCTTTCGGCGCATTTGCCATGGGTGAAAAATCCAAAGGCCGTTACAAAAAGGCGCTGGGCGTTAATGCGTTCTTATTCTTCGGCACCCTGATGGTTTCCGCAGTCTTCATGTTCTCCGGCAGTGCGGCCGCCGCAGAACCGGCTGCAGCAGCTTCCGGTGTGGCAGGCATGGGATATTTAGCTGCCGCACTTTCTACAGGTCTGGCCTGCATCGGCGGTGGTATCGCCGTATCCGCAGCTGCTTCCGCAGCTCTTGGCGCCATCAGCGAAGATGGCTCCATCCTTGGTAAATCACTGATCTTCGTAGGTCTTGCCGAAGGTGTTTGTCTGTATGGTCTGATCATTTCTTTCATGATCTTAGGTAAGTTATAATCTATGAAAATGTATTTAATCAGCGACAACATCGATACCTGGACCGGCATGAGGCTGGCCGGGGTGGAAGGCGCTGTCGTCCATGAAAAGGCTGAGTTAAAACAGGAGCTGGATAAGGTCCTGGCCGACAAGGAGATCGGAATTGTTCTACTGACAGAAAAATTCGGACGGGAATTTCCGGACATCATCGACGATGTAAAGCTGAACCGGAAACTGCCGCTCATCATAGAAATCCCCGACCGCCATGGTACCGGCCGCAAGCCGAACTTTATCACGGATTATGTAAACGAAGCCATCGGATTAAAACTATAGGAAAGAGGTGGTCATCTTGACAACTGAGGAAAAATTACAGCATTTCCTGGATTTCTGCATGGAAGATGCGAGAAGCCGCAGTGCAAAGATGCTCGATGAATATACCGCCGCCCTGGAACAGACCTTTGCGGAGCATCAGGCAGATGCGAGGCGGAGAGCCGAACAGCAGGTGGAACTGGAAAGCGAACGGATCGAACACGAGACGAACAAGAAGCTTTCCCTGGAGCAGATTGGCATCAAACGGGAGCTCGGACATAAACAGGAAGAACTGAAAGACAAGATTTTTGTGGAGCTTAAAGATGTGCTGGAACAGTACATGGAAACTCCCGAATATACACAGCTTTTGGAGAAGCAGATCCGCCACGCCAGAGAATTCGCCGGAAATGAATTCTTTACCATTTACATTGATCCGGCGGACGAGACCAGGCTTAACCGGCTGGCGCTCCACAACAGCGCCGACATCCGCGTGAGCGAATACTCCTTCGGAGGCGGCACAAGGGCCGTCATCCCATCCCGGCATATCCTGATTGACGACTCCTTCCAGACAAAGCTGGAGGAGGCAAAACGGGACTTCCGTTTTAACTTAAAGGATCTGGAGGGAGGTATCACCAATGATTAATACTGGCACTATTTCCGGTATCAACGGCCCTGTCATCTATTTAAAGGGCGACCCCGGATTCAAAATGAATGAAATGGTTTACGTCGGCAAGGACAACTTAGTCGGCGAGGTTATCGGCCTCACCTCCGGACGCACCATCGTCCAGGTATACGAGGAAACCAGCGGATTAAAGCCGGGCGAGACAGTTACCTCATCCGGATCACCGGTTTCCGTAACGCTGGCGCCCGGTATCCTGAACAATATTTTCGACGGTATCGAGCGTCCCTTAACCGAGATCGCCAAGACCGGCGGCGCCTATATCGACCGCGGCGTCCATGTGGATTCCCTGGATGGCGGTAAGAAGTGGGAAACCCATATCACCGTAAAGAAGGGCGACCGTCTATTCCCGGGTTCCATCATCGCGGAGGTTCCAGAGACCCCGGCCATCGTGCACAAAGTCATGATTCCGCCGGACATGGAGGGCTACGTCCTCGATGTGGTATCCGATGGTTCCTACACGATTCACGATGAGATTTTAACGCTTCAGCTTCCGGATGGATCCGAGAAGAAGCTTACCATGACTCAGAAATGGCCGATCCGTGTTCCGAGGCCTACGTTAAAGAGATACCCGGCCTCCCGGCCGCTGATCACCGGTCAGCGTATCATCGACACCTTATTCCCGCTGGCAAAGGGCGGCACCGCCTGTATCCCCGGCGGATTCGGTACCGGAAAGACCATGACCCAGCATCAGATTGCCAAGTGGTCCGACGCAGATATCATCATCTACATCGGATGCGGCGAGCGGGGCAACGAGATGACCCAGGTTCTGGAGGAGTTCTCCGAACTGATCGACCCGCGTTCCGGCAATCCGTTAATGGACCGTACCACGCTGATCGCCAACACCTCCAACATGCCGGTTGCCGCCCGTGAAGCCAGCCTTTACTCCGGCTTAACGCTGGCGGAATACTACCGCGATATGGGCTATAACGTCGCCATCATGGCCGACTCCACATCGAGATGGGCGGAGGCCTTAAGAGAGCTCTCCGGACGTTTGGAGGAAATGCCCGCCGAGGAAGGTTTCCCGGCTTACCTTGCATCCCGCTTATCCGCGTTCTATGAGCGCGCCGGCATGATGCAGAACATGAATGGAACGGAAGGTTCCGTCACCATCATCGGCGCCGTATCCCCGCAGGGCGGCGACTTCTCCGAGCCGGTTACCCAGAACACCAAGCGTTTCGTCCGCTGCTTCTGGGGTCTGGACAGGAACCTGGCTAATGAGCGCCATTTCCCGGCGATCCACTGGCTGAGCAGCTACTCCGAGTATTTAACCGACTTAGCCCCATGGTACGTGGAAAATGTAGACAAGAAATTTGTGGACTACAGAAACCGCATCGTCTTTTTACTGACACAGGAGAGCAGCCTGATGGAGATCGTCAAGCTGATCGGCGGAGACATGCTTCCCGACGACCAGAAGCTGATTCTGGAGATCTCAAAGGTCATCCGGATCGGATTCCTTCAGCAGAATGCGTTCCACAAGGACGATACGTGCGTTCCAATGGAAAAGCAGTTTAAAATGATGGATTTAATCCTCTATCTCTATAAGAAATCCCGTTCCCTCGTCTCCATGGGCATGCCGATGTCCGTGCTCAAGGAAGACCCGATTTTCGATAAGATCATCTCCATCAAATACGATGTACCTAACGACAGACTCGACATGTTTGATGACTACAGGAAGCAGATTGATGCCTTCTATGAATCCGTCATCGAGCGCAACGCATAAGGAGGCGGCATAAGATGGCAATTGAATATTTAGGCTTAAGTGCTATTAACGGCCCCATGGTCGTTTTAGAGGGCGTCCAGGATGCGGCTTTCGATGAGATTGTGGAAATGACAGTAGAGGGACGCGATAAGAAGATCGGCCGTATCATCGAGGTCTACGAAGACAAGGCAATCATCCAGGTCTTCGAGGGAACGGAAGGACTGGCCTTAAGAAACGTTCATACCAGGCTGACCGGCCGTCCCATGGAGCTGGCTGTGTCCGAGGATATGCTGGGACGTACCTTCAACGGTGTCGGAGAACCCATCGACGGACTCGGCGACATCAGCTCCGATATCCGCCTGGATGTCAACGGCAAACCATTAAACCCGGTTACGAGAGAATATCCCCGTGACTATATCCGTACCGGTATCTCGGCCATCGACGGCCTTATGACACTGATCCGCGGCCAGAAGCTGCCGATCTTCTCCGGCAACGGACTTCCCCATGACGACCTGGCGGCTCAGATCGTAAAACAGGCATCCTTAGGGGACGACGCGCAGTCCAGTGAGAAGTTCGCAGTCGTATTTGCCGCCATGGGTGTAAAGTACGATGTGGTGAACTTCTTCCGCCGTACCTTCGAGGAAAGCGGTGTTTCCGACCACGTCGCCATGTTTATCAATCTGGCCAATGATCCGGTCGTTGAGCGTCTGATCACCCCGAAGGTGGCGCTGACGCTGGCTGAGTATCTGGCCTTTGAAAAGGGCATGCATATCCTGGTTATCTTAACGGATATGACGGCCTACGCGGAGGCGCTTCGTGAGGTATCCTCGTCCAAAGGCGAGATTCCCTCCCGAAAAGGCTATCCAGGCTACCTTTACAGCGAGCTGGCCGCCATCTATGAGCGCGCGGGCATCGTAAAGGGACGCCACGGCTCCGTGACCCAGATACCGATTCTCACCATGCCAAACGACGATATCACCCACCCGATCCCCGACCTTACGGGATATATCACAGAAGGGCAGATCGTTCTGGACCGCAGCTTATTCGGCCAGTCCATCTATCCGCCGATCAACGTACTGCCGTCCCTGAGCCGTCTGATGAAGGATGGCATCGGCGAAGGCTTTACGAGAGCGGACCATCAGGGTGTCGCAAACCAGCTGTTCTCCTGTTATGCCAAGGTGGGCGATGCAAGAGCGCTGGCATCCGTTATCGGTGAAGACGAGTTATCTCCGATCGATAAGAAATATCTGGTATTCGGCAAGGAATTCGAACGCCGCTTCGTCGGCCAGGGAAACCATGCCAATCGTAATATTATAGAGACGCTGACCATCGGCTGGGAGCTCTTAGGACTTCTCCCGAGAGCAGAACTCGACCGTATCGACACCAAGGTACTGGATCAGTACTATAAGCCGACAACCGCAGAAGCTTCCGAAGAATAGGAGGGACGCGTATGGACCCGAATACATTTCCCACAAAGGGTAATTTAATTCTCGCCAAGAGTTCCCTCACGCTGGCCCGTCAGGGATATGAGCTTATGGATAAAAAGCGGAATATCTTAATCAAGGAACTGATGGGTCTGATCGAGGAAGCCAAGGGAATCCAGTCCGAGATCGACACCACCTTCACAGCGGCCTACAGGGCCCTTCAGAAGGCCAATATCGAGCTGGGTATCAATTATGTGCAGGACATCGCCGCGGCCGTCCCTGTAGACGATACGGTGCGTATCAAGACCCGCAGCATCATGGGTACGGAGATTCCACTCGTCCAGCACGAGGAAAAGCCGTTAAATCTGACGTATGCCTACTACAGCACAAAGGAATCCTTAGATGAGGCCAGATACCACTTTGAAAAGGTGAAGGAGCTTACGGTAAAGCTGTCCATGGTGGAAAACTCCGCATACCGCCTGGCAAACAGCATCAAGCGGACACAGAAGCGCGCCAACGCGCTTAAGAACATCACGATCCCACGCTACGAGGCGCTCACCAGAAACATTACAAACGCGCTGGAAGAAAAGGACCGCGAGGAGTTTACAAGGCTGAAGGTTATTAAGAGAAATAAGACCAGCGCCTGATTCAGCGGACAAAATAAACGTATTTAAAAACACCGCACAGGCAGACCTGATTTGTAATCATGATCTGCCTGTGCGGTATTATTTATCTGTCTTCCAGGTTGAGAAGCGTAACCCCTTCCACCGCCTCCCCCACCTTATACGGTGAGATATCATGGCAGGCCAGAAGAAACGCGTCCCTGTCCCCCCACCGGATCCGTGAGGAGTCAGCCAGCGTCCAGACCTTCAGCACCGGATTATAGATTTCCATCGCGCTGCTGCCCTTTCCCGCGCATTCCCTGACCGGACAGCGCTCACAGGGCTTGTCCCGGTGAAAAAACGCGTCGTAGCAGCAAATACCCAGTCTGGATTCCGGCGCCAGCCGGTGCGTCTTTTCATTTATATAACGCAGTTCATACGTATCCCCGTCGATCACATAGATCCAGGAGTTCTGGTTGTTTAAAACGCGCTCCAGATTCTGCATGGATTCCCGAACCCGGTCCTCGGCCCTCTTCTTTAGGAGGAAGGTGGACACCATTTTCGACAGGAACACGAGACAGTCCACCTGCTCCTGCGTCCAGATTCTCGCCGTCCCACACTCATCAAAGCCTACGAACCCCTTAAAAACACCATCCGCGGTAATTGAGCACTGGAGCACGGAAGCAATTCCCTGATCTGCAAGCAGGCACTGCAGCTCCGGCGTCAGCTCTGTAATATCAAGGCAGTAGAACACGCCCTCTTCATTAAAGTTATCCCTGTAGTCACCGCCCATATCGCCATAGGAGAGGTTCCGCAGTTCATCTCTCTGCGGCCGTATCCCTTCCCTGCACCATTCAAACGTGTTGGTGCAGCGTTCCTCGCTGTCGGCACAGTTTTCAAATATATAGACACGGCTGACGTGAAACAGTCTTCCCGTCATCTCAAGAATGGAATTCATAGCCTGGTCGAAATCCGCCGCATCATACAGTTCCTGAAAGGTCATGCTGATCACTCTGGCCACGGTAGCCTGCCCTCTCTGCTCCGCGCTCTCCCGCTCATCCTCTGGCCTGTCCGCCTCCTCTTTGAATTCAAAGGCCGTATTCACAGCAGACTTACAATACTGCATACAGCGGTTCTTTCCCTCCAGCTTCGCCTGATATAAGGCTGCGTCACTGTTCTGAAAGAGACTCTGGAAGTCACTGCCGTCCTCCGGGCTGTAAGCGATACCGATACTGCACGAAAATGGAACATCCTTAAGATTACTTTTAAACATGGTCTGAAATGAAGCCATCAGCCGCTCCGCCCGTTCCATTGCAATCTCATGCTTTCCAATTCCGGGCATAAAGACCATAAACTCATCACCGCCGATGCGCGATACGATGTCGCAGTCCCGGAAATGCGACGATATCCTGGAAGCCATCTCCGTCAGCACGGCGTCGCCAAACATATGGCCGTACCGGTCATTCACCAGCTTAAAATTATCTACATCTATCATAAGCATGGCCGAACACTCTCTTCCCTGGCTCAACTCTAAAAAGCGGTTGATCTTATGTCTGGCCGCCCGTTTATTATACAGCTTCGTCAGAACATCGCGCTCCGCCCGGTCTATTAATTTCTCCGTAGCCCGCTTCTCACCGTCGATGTCTGTAATGATGCCGACGACCGCCCTCGGTTTCCCCGCCGTATCAAACTGAGTCGTGGCCCGCACTCTGCACCAGCAGTACCGCCCCTCGGAATTTGCAAGCCGGAATTCCACCTCGCCGAACGGCCTTCCTGTCATCATATCATTGGTAAACTTAAGCACATCCGGAATGTCATCCGGGTTAATATGGGAGGCAAAGGGCAGACGGCGGCTGATTCCGTCCAGGATGGGCTGATATCCGTATTTATGTTCCCAATTGCTGGAATACGAGATCTCATCCGTCGCAATTTCCCACTCGAAGATCACGTCCTTCGTCTGATCCAGTATGATCTTGTAGCGTTCTACCGACATCTGCAGCTCTTCCATGGCCTTATGCGACTGGGTAACATCCACCAGAAGCGTATAGATATACTCCAGCCCGTCCTCTTCTGTCACGAGAATGCTCCGGTCCATCACCCAGATCAGCTTTCCTTCCTCGGTGACCAGCCGGTATTCCAGCTCCGTGATACGGCCCTCCTCCAGCTGCGACACCATCTCCTGGCTCACCCGGTCCCTGTCTGCCGGGAAGATGATCTCCAGATAGCGGTTATGGTATTTTTCACTGAGGTCCTGCTCTGTGCAGCAGATTAAGTCACACAGTCCTTTTCCGTTGTCCGCCAGCGTGTACCATTTATCATTTCTGCACTTCACGACACCACCGGCCAGGCGGTTGATAACGGTTCCCCGGTACATGCCTTCCTTCATCGTGCCTGGCAGCAATTCCTCCTGCTGCTCATCCGATGCCCGGTGCCAGACCAGCATCGCCTTTTTCTGACCCGGATTGCCGATATCGACCCGCAGAAGGGTGGCATAGCACCAGTAATAGGCGCCCGTCGTCTGATCCAGCACCCGGTATTTCCTCGTCCGCTTCATAAGGCCATCCGAGAAGAACTGTGTCATGTAATCTCCCAGGAGTCCCAGGACAGTGCCTCTGTCATCGGGATAGACCGATCCCTGCGCAAACGCTCTCACCGAATCTTCAAACCGGCTCCCCGAGCGAAGCAGTTCAAAATCGCGGTTAGGCATGTAGACGACGTGGTAAATCCCTGTGTTCAAATCCACCTCCATAACCGTGGAATCCACATACCGCAGCAGCGTTAAATACTTCATCTGTCCCTGCTCCATGGTATTGACCGCATCGATTGTCTCAGGCTTTCTCAGTTCTTTCCTCTCCGGCTTAAACTTCGGGCCGACGCCGTCCGCATAAGCCCTGGACAGCGCTGCAAAATCCTCACGTACATTCTTAAAGCACTCCAGCAGCCGTGGGGAAAACTCGCCGCACTCCCCGTTTAGAATCATGTTGAACGCCTGCTCCGCCGGAAGCGCCTTTTTATAGACCCGGTCCGTCGTCAGCGCATCGTAACAGTCGGCGATGGCCACGACCTGCGCGCAGATCGGGATATTGTCGCCCTTTAAGCCATCCGGATATCCTTTTCCGTTCCAGCGCTCATGGTGGTAGCGGCAGATATTATAAGCATAGCCAATATACTCCTTATCGTTCATGCGCTCCAGACCGGAAAGCATCTCACACCCCTTTGTGGTGTGAGTCTTCATCACTTCAAACTCCTCCCTCGTCAAGGGCCCCGGCTTGTTTAATATAGAGTCGGGAATCGCAATCTTGCCGATGTCGTGCATCGAGGAGGCATCCGCGATAATCTCTATGGTTCTGCTGTCTAAATTATACTCCTGGTAGGCCTTCGCCACATCCTCCAGAAGGATCTTGGTAAACATGCGGATTCTGCGTATGTGCTGTCCTGATTCCACACTCCGGTACTCTATGATAGAGGAAAGGGCGTCGATCATGATGGCGTTGGACTCCCTTAAACTGGCCGACTGCTCCTCCACCAGTTCCTCCAGATGGAGCTTGTGGCGGCACAGCTCCACTGCATTTTGTACCCTTCTCTTCACTACATGGGGTTCAAATGGCTTCATGATAATATCGGCCGCTCCCAGGTCAAAGGCCCGGACCTCACTTTCCGCCGTATCATCAGAAGTGATAACAATTACGGGTATGCGCGACACAAGACCGCTTTTTCCCATCTCCTCCATGACCTCATAGCCGTCTTTAACCGGCATGACCAGGTCCAGCAGCATGGCTGCCACGTGTTCCTCATACTCATGAAGAAGAAGCAGAGCCTGTTCACCGTTTTCCGCTTCCAGAAGATTATACTGGCGTTCAAACAGGCTTCTCAGGATTGCGCGGTTTACCTCCATGTCATCCACAATCAGAAGGGTATCACGCTTTTTCATCCACCGATTCCCTCCATACTGTTAATTGCTTCGCAGACCTTCCCGTAATACTCCTTCACAGCCGGATACGCAGCTAAAGCGCCTTCCATACTGTTACTTCTCAGCTGAACGACCATCTCGGCGCAGGCTTTCATCAAACCGTTAAGGCCCAGATTTCCCGCAACTCCCTTTAACGTGTGGGCTGCCATCAGCATCTCCTGGCTGTCCCCCGCCTCGACCGCATCTCCGATCTTTTTAAAATTATCATCCTGGAGGAACTTCCCCAGAAATTTTTCATACAGTGCGCTGTTTCCGCAAAAACGGGCCAGCGCTCCCTCCACGTCCACCTCTGCTTCCTTTATCTTTAACAACGTTTCCTCTGTCATCCTCTGTACCTCTCTTTCCATATCCGTTCCGCCGTCCCGGTCCTGCTCCTTCGGGTCAATAGTAGTTTTATTATAGCGCTTTCAGGTACAAAACTCAATGAAATCCTGTCCTGCAGGCAATTAAAAACGGCCGCAGACCAGCGGGATCCTCTCCGCAGTCTGCAGCCGTTTTATATCATATCTTAATATTCAATTCCTATCTCTCATCCAGGCGTGAATACTCTTCTTCCATCATCACGCTGGTATAGGCCGGACGGATGATCTTATCCATGTTGATCAGCTCCTCAATCCGGTGAGCGCTCCAGCCAACGATTCTGGCAATTGCGAAGATCGGAGTGAACAATTCCTTCGGAATATCCAGCATGCTGTAAACAAAGCCGCTGTAGAAGTCCACATTGGCGCTGACGCCCTTGTAAATCTTTCTCTCATCGGCGATTACCTGCGGCGCCAGACGCTCGATCATGGAATATAAGTTAAAGTCATCCATGCGTCCCTTCTCTTCGGACAGCTGATGTACAAAGCCCTTGAAGATCTCGGCACGCGGATCGGACTTGGAATATACGGCGTGACCCATGCCGTAGATTAAGCCCTTCTTATCAAATGCTTCTTTATGTAACAGTCTTCTTAAATAGAATTCTACTTCTTCCTCGTCCTTTAAATCATGAACTTCCTTCCGCAGGTCTTCCATCATCTCAACGACCTTGATGTTGGCGCCGCCGTGTTTCGGTCCCTTTAAGGAAGCCAGTGCCGCCGCTACCACCGAATACGTGTCCGTACCGGAGGATGTGACGACGTGTGTTGTGAATGTGGAGTTGTTGCCGCCGCCGTGTTCCATATGGAGAATCAGTGCCAGATCCAGCACGTGGGCCTCCACCATGGAGTAATTCTTATCCGGACGGAGCAGACGCAGCAGATTCTCAGCCGTGGACAGATTCTCATCCGGACGGTGGATATACATGCTCTCGTCACACTCATAATGATTATAAGCGTGGTAACTGTATACGGCTAACATCGGCATGACGCTGATTAACATCAGGCTCTGACGCAACACGTTTGGAACGGAGATATCGCTGGCCATATCATCGTAGGAGGAAAGCGTTAAGATGCTTCTTGCCAGGCAGGACATCATATCCTTGCTTGGAGCCTTCATGACCACGTCCCTGACAAAGTTTGTAGGCAGGGTACGGCTGTAGGCGAGTGTCTGGGAAAAGCGTTCCATCTGTTCCTTATTCGGCAGTTCGCCAAACAGAAGCAGATAGGCGATCTCTTCATATCCAAAACGGCTGTCCTTCACCACGCCCCCTACCAGGTCATAGATATTATAACCACGGTAGAATAGCTGGCCCTCACACGGCATCTTTACGCCATCCACAGTCTTGCTGGACAAAATCTTTGACACCTTCGTAAGACCTGCCACAACACCGTTGCCGTTCTTATCTCTGAGCCCTCGTTTTACGTCATATTTTTCATATAACCCCAAGTCGATCCTCTCATCGTTTAAACAGATACTGGACCACTCATCAACATTTTTTACAAACTCTTTCTGATCAATCATGCAAACACCTCTTTCTTAAAAATTAATGATTAAGTTCCGCCGCTTTCCCGGAAGTCCTCCGGCACGATCCCATGCCTTCGGCCCCCTTGGGCCTTCGTTAGATATGGTCACCTCCCAATTGTTCACTTTTGAACTGTTTCACTTTCAATAATAAATAATTTTCCGAAAAAATGCAAGCAAAATATTTTAAATTTATCAATTTTTTACATTTAGTCCAATAACACTATACCACTTTACCTTGTTAAAAACAAGAAAATACTTTTTTCCGTTCCTTCATATTTATTGACAAAATTCGAACAGAAACGTATACTTTTGTTGATTCACCGTACAAAATGCTTAATATAGAACATTCGGGGGTTTTTGAATATGGAACTGCAGTTGTCGTTACTATTTTTCGTGGAAGCGGTCGGGACGATCGCCTTTGCCTCTTCCGGAGCCATGGTGGCCATCAAAAAGCAGCTTGATCTTCTGGGAGTCATCGTTCTCGGCGTCACCACAGCCGTAGGCGGCGGAATGCTGCGGGATATCATTATCGGAAACGTGCCGCCAAATCTCTTTAAGGACCCGGTTTATGTATTACTTGCCTTCATTACGGTCATGATACTGTTTGTTATTGTACGACGCAACCAGATGATTCTGGCCAGCCGCTCCATCGAAATGTATGAGAAAGTCATGAACATCTTCGACGCCGTCGGCCTGGGCGCCTTCACTGTGGTAGGCATTGACACCGCGGTGCTGGCCGGCTACGGGCGCTACCATTTTCTGATTATCTTTCTCGGTGTGATCACCGGGGTGGGCGGCGGACTCTTAAGAGATATCATGGCCGGTGAGACGCCTTATATACTGAGGAAACACGTCTACGCCTCCGCTTCCATCACAGGAGCGGTTCTCTACGCGTATCTTCAGGACTACATGAACAATGACGCCGCCATGCTGATCGGCGCCGGCTCCGTCATCCTGATCCGGATTCTGGCCACCCGCTACTGCTGGAATCTGCCGACGGCCACGAAAAAATAACCGTTACACCATTTACAGGAGGACTTACTATGAAAACACTGATCCATTACGCCGCAGGCATCATCTTCTCTCTCTGCCTGATGGTTACGCTTTTAATCACTTCGGTGGAGGCGGTCGTCTACTGGACACCCGGCTATTTTGAGAAGGAATACGCGAAATACAACGTCACCGAAGCGGTGGACATGACAATGGAAGACTTGCTCGATGTGACGGACCAGATGATGGCCTATCTGCGCGGAAAACGGGCTGATCTCCATGTAGACACCACCATGGGCGGCGTTTCACGGGAATTTTTCAATGAGCGGGAAATCGCCCATATGGAGGATGTCCGCGGACTCTTCTTAGACGCGCTCGCCATCCGCCGCGGCTGCCTGCTTCTTATGACTCTCTGCATCATCATCCTGTTCCTGCTGAAAGCCGACTTTAAGCGGGTATTCCCGAAATCGGTCTGTCTGGGGACCGGTCTGTTCTTCGGCATCACCGCAATCCTCGCAGCCATTATTTCCACGGATTTCTCGAAATATTTCATCATGTTCCATCACATCTTTTTCCGCAACGATTTATGGATTCTGGACCCTGCCACAGATATGCTGATCAATATCGTACCGGAGGGATTTTTCAGCGACACGGTGCTCCATATTGGAATCACCTTCTTTCTCTGTGTCGTTATTGTCTTCGGTCTGGCCCTCTTTTTCCTTAGAAAATCAAAGAAAAATAACGTTTGAACCTTTACTTGTTACAGGAAATAACCTATACTGTAAAGTGGACCTTTTTATGAAACCGAATGAAAATACGGAGAGATTACACGATATGACGCAATTGATAAAACGAATGTCGGCGTTCCTCTTATGTCTGATGCTCCTTATGGGCGCATTTACGGAAACTGCACTGGCGGCCCCTGACTGGCCCTCCGGTGTTTCCGTTCAGGCGGAAAGCGGTATCGTCATAGACGCGGACACCGGAACCGTACTTTGGGGACAAAATATTCACAACCAGTATTTTCCGGCCAGTATTACGAAGATTATGACGGCTCTGATCGTCATTGAAAAATGCAGCCTCGATGAAACCGTCACCTTCTCCCACAACGCGGTCTTTAACGTGGAAGCGGGAAGCAGCAATGCGGGGATCAACGAGGGGGACAAGCTTTCCGTCAAGGACTGCCTCTACGCCCTGCTTTTAAAATCGGCCAACGAATCGGCCAACGCCCTTGCGGAGCATGTGGCCGGAAGTACGGAAGCGTTTGCAGAAATGATGAATGCAAAGGCGAAGGAACTGGGCTGCACCGACACCCATTTCGCCAACCCCAGCGGTTTAAACAACCCGGAACACTATACTTCCACATACGACATGGCATTAATCGCCAGAGCTGCCTTTTTAAATCCCACCTTCGAGGAAATCGATTCCACCACCTATTATAAGCTTCCGCCGAATTCCATCACCCCGGAAGGTCTGACCATCTATCCGGGCCATAAGATGCTTAAGAAGAGTACGCCATACTACTATCCCGGCATCGTGGGCGGCAAGACCGGCTACACCACACTGGCGGGCAACACGCTGGTTACCTGTGCCAAAAAGAACGGTTTAAAGCTTATTGCCGTCATCCTCAAGGGATCGACGCCTCAGTACTGGACCGATACAAAGAATCTGCTGGACTTTGGATTCCAGAACTTTGTCTCCGTCCGCGCGGCAGATCACGAGACGAAATACAGCCCCGTAAGCAGTGATTTGACCTTCGGCGGCCTCACCCTGGATAAGCCCGCGGCGCTCATTTTAGATCCTGACGGACGGATCATTCTTCCGAAAACGGCCGAATTTTCCGATGCCGAGGCAACGCTCAGCTACGACATCTCAGACAGCGACCCAGATAACGCGGTTGCCAAAATCTGCTACCGTTACAATGAACGCCAGATCGGCTGTACCTATCTGGAGACCAACCAGGCACTGTTTGAAAGCGCCGCGTCCTCCCATCAGGTTCCGGCCGCCCTCAAGGAAGGCGAATCCGCGGCAGGAGCCGGGCAAACTGCGGATGGATCCGGACAAACTGCGGATGGCTCCAGTCAGAGTGCTGCCGGTTCGGAGAACTCCGGCGCCCAGACAGAAGCGGCCGCACCCGATACAGCCAGCAGCGGAGAGAACGGCGGAGCCGCCGCACCGTCATCAGACGGAACCGGTGCTCCGGAGGGAGTGAACCCTCAGGGCGAGACAGAGCTTCCAAAAGAGACGGAGGATTACAGAGAAAAGGCATTAAGGCCCTTTGAGATACCGGTCATCGCCTGGATCATTCTCGGCAGTGTCGCCGGCGTCGTGCTCCTTGGCGCGCTCATCGCCTTCCTGATCCTCAGAAAGAACAGGGAGGCCCAGGAATACCATTTCCGTCATGAACAGAGGTTAAAACGTCTGCAGGATTCCGGCGTATCCGCCGATGAATTCAACAACCTGATGGAACAGAGGCGCAGCGCCTACACGTCCAAACGAAAGAAAGGCCGCGGAAACCGGCATTTAAAATTCAAATAATCCGCGGAAAGGCAGTAAAAGACAATGAGGATAAAAAGACAAGGCAAGATGCCAAAAGAAGATCTAATCCGGAATATCGTCGTCACATCGGTTTTCCTGCTTGCCGCTACCACCTGCTCCGCCCTTTTTCTCTTTATCGGGGGAAACCGGACGAATGTGGGGATCGTCTTCATGCTGGCGGTCATGCTGACGGCGCGCTACACCGACGGCTATGTACCCGGAATCGTAGCCTCCGTTTTCGGTGTTATCTGTGTGAATTACGTGTTTACGTATCCGTTTATGGAACTGGATTTTACACTGGATGGCTATCCGGTAACCTTCATTGCCATGCTTCTGATCTCCGGTATTACAAGCACCACCACCACCCATTTAAAAGAGCAGAACCACATCCTGATGGAGGCCGAAAAGGAGACGATGCGGGCCAACTTGCTGAGAGCTGTCTCCCATGACCTGCGGACTCCTCTGACCGGCATCATCGGCGCCAGCAGCGCCTACCTGGAAAACAGGGACCATATGACAGAGGACGAAAAGACCGTCATGGTGTCCAACATCAACGAGGATGCCAACTGGCTCCTCAACATGGTGGAGAATCTGCTCAGCGTCACCAGAATCCGCGATACCGAGACCCAGGTGACGAAATCCTCAGAACCGCTGGAGGAGGTGGCCTCAGAGGCGGTACAGCGGTTTCACAAGCGCCTACCCGACGCTACCGTTCATGTCACCGTACCGGATGAATTCATCATGGTGCCCATGGACGCCACCCTGATCGAGCAGGTTATCATAAACCTGCTGGAAAACGCAGTCTATCACTCGCACTCGGATGAACCCATCGACTTTAATATCACCGTTCACGACGGTCTGGCCTGGTTCGACATCACGGATCACGGCACCGGAATTCCGCCGGAGCGGCTGGACACACTGTTTGACGGCTACACGCCATCCCCGAACAGCAGCGGAGATTCCCACAAAGGAATGGGGATCGGGCTGTCCATCTGCAAGACCATTATTACCGCCCACGGCGGCACCATAACAGCCGCAAATGAAAAACAGGGAGCCCGGTTCACATTTACGTTACCGTTAGGAGAAGATATCTATGAGTAAGTTAACGATCGTTATTATAGAAGATGAGAAGAACATACTGAGTTTTATCGAGGCGGCACTGGAGACTCATGATTACAAGGTACTCACCGCCGTCAGCGGAAAAGAGGGCCTGTCTCTGATCAACGCCTGCTGCCCGGACATGATCCTTCTGGATCTGGGGCTGCCCGACCTGGATGGAATCGACATCATCAAGAATGTGCGCAGCTGGTCCAACATTCCGATCATCGTCATATCCGCAAGAACCCAGGAGCAGGAAAAGGTCGCGGCCCTGGATTTCGGCGCAGACGACTACATTACGAAGCCCTTCGGCACCAGCGAGCTTCTGGCGCGCATCCGCACCGCGCTTCGCCACGGCAAGCCAACCGTCAGCACCGGGGATGGAACTCTTGTTCAGCCGCCGTACCGCAGCGGGGATCTGGTCATCGATTTTGACAAACGCCTCGTCACGCTTAAGGATAAGGAAGTCCACTTAACCCAAATTGAGTACAAGCTGGTCTCCCTGCTGGCCGAGCAGTCCGGGAAAGTTCTCACCTATGATTACATCATCAGCAGAATCTGGGGTCCATTTGCGGACAGCAACAATCAGATCCTGCGGGTCAACATGGCTCATATCCGCAGAAAGCTGGAGATCAATCCTGCGGAACCTCAATATATTTATACAGAAATAGGCGTTGGATACAGAATGCGGGAAAGCGAAAATTAATCGCTTCCCCGCATTTTTATATTCGTCTTCTGTTTTCTGTGCTTCGTTTTTTCAATGCGCTTCTTCTTCGCTTCTTCCTTCTTCTCGCTGATCTGGCGCGCCCCCTCCTCGTCTACCAGCTTCATGGTCTTTACGGCGTAGACTCGTCCGTCGTCACTGCGCTTCATGCGGATCTTCCCTTTTAAGTATCCGTGCTCCGGGCAGACACCCAGGGCAAAGTAAAACTTCTGATTCACAGAGAACCAGCGGACCTTCTTTCTGAGCATACGGTTGCAGCGGTAACAGATTAAATCGGTGACCGTCTTGTCCGCAATCGCCTCCTCTTTCGTCTCAAATGTCCTTGAAATGTATTTAGAGTATCCGGGAAATATGAGGTAGACCTCCTCTTCCTTACTCTCAGGAAGCCGGTAATAATCGGTGGACCAGTATTCCATCACCCGCTCAAAGTCCATGGCTGCCATGACACGCCCCGTGTAATGGGCATCGTCAAGCGCGCGATGGAAGGGACGGTCTTCCATGATTCCCAGTTCCCGGGCCGTGATATCCAGCGACTGCTTCTGTTTTCCGTCTCCCTGAAGAAGGCTGTAGAGCTTCTGGACATCGTAATAGAGAAGGGGCTTGTCGAATGGAATCTCCACGCCGTAATACGCCATGTTTCTCTGCAGCTCCGTCAAGTCCATGGACCCCCAGGTACAGAACACGCAGTCGTCCCCGCACCATTCGAGAAAGTCCCTGATGACAGCCACAAACGTCTCACCGTTGCGTTCCAGCTCGGCCATGTCCATATGGGTTACCTCGGAGATCCGGTAGTGCATTTGCGGATAGACCCGCGGCCGGATCAGACGGCAAAACTGCCCGGTCTCCTGAAACGCTTCATCCAGGCGGACCGCTCCGATTTCTATAATTTCAAAAGGAAAATGGTCAATCGTCCCCTCTTTTCCGTCAGGGCTCTGATTCCATTCCAAATCCAGTACAATATAATTCTTCATAAAATTCTCCTTTGTGCTATTATATGATAGTTTATCCATTCATACAAGTTCATGCCTCCTATTTCAAACAATTATTTTTTGCTTAATAACGGTCATTATGAAACAATCCCTTTAAATTGTATTTACAATATGAATTTTCTGTGAAAAAAGCATAAAATTAGCACTCTACTGTTGACAGTGCTAACAAATGGTGCTATAACGTAATTGTAACAAAAAGGAGCACCACAATGAAAAAGGTGGCCGACTTTTAACCATATATGTGCTGCCGACAAGGTGTCAACACATATAAGAAATTCATTTTAGGAGGAATGACTTATGATGATGCCTAGTATTTTTGGAGAAAACTTATTTGACGACTTTATGGAAGATGCTTTCAAGAGCCCGATCTTCGGAAAACGGGAAAAGAATCTGATGAAGACCGATATCAGAGAGAATGAAAACGGTTATGAACTCGATATGGATCTGCCCGGATTTAAGAAAGATGAGATCACCGTCAACCTTCGCGACGGCTATGTAACCATCTCCGCCGAACGCGGTATGGAACGAAGCGAGAAGGACGAGAAAACCGGTAAGTACGTTCGCCAGGAACGCTACAGCGGTTCGTGCCAGAGAAGCTTCTATGTCGGCGAAGCTGTGAAACAGGAAGATATGAAGGCGCGCTTCGAGGATGGTATCCTTCATCTGGAATTTCCGAAGACCTCCCAGAAGCAGGTTGAGGAAACACACCGCATCTTAATCGAATAACAGGCAAATCCCGGGACGAAAAAGCCCTCCATCCCGGAACAGGGCGGGCCGCATAAGACGGCCCGCCCTGTTTTAACAAAACACCGGTATCCCAATGTCCAATTACAAAAGGAGAATTACTATGATCTGGAAAGAAATGAAACGCTCATACCTTGTCATATCCATCTGCGCCGCGCTGCTGGGCCTTCTGCTGCTTCTGCTGCCCGGACCCACACTGGCGACGGCCGGCATCTGTACAGGCGTCTGTTTCATCGTCTACGGCGTCACAAAACTGTTTGAAGTTACCCGGTTCAGAAACCACTTTGCCAATTACTGGCTGCAGTGTGTGCTGGCGGTTCTGCCCATCGTATTCGGAGTCATTTTCCTTTTTAAACCGCTGGCCGCAACCTCCATACTTCCGCTTATCCTCGGGGTCTTTCTGGCCGTCTATGGAATTATGGGCCTTAAGACCTCTGTGAAGCTTAAAAAGTTTGGCCTGGATTCCTGGTGGTTTAACTTAATCACGGCTGTTTTAACCATACTCTTAGGCGCTCTGGCTATCTTCAATCCTTTTGCCACGGCTGCTGCCATGGTCATGATGATGGGCGCTATCCTGTTTACACTGGGTCTCTTCCACGTGGTACAGTACTTTGTAGCCTCACACCGCTTTAAAAAGGTCGGAAGACAGATCTCCGAGCTGGAGAAGGAATGGGATTCCTTCGACTGGTTCTGGTTTTAATATTACACCGAAAACTGCTCCACCTCCACGGGCTTGCTGTAATAGTAGCCCTGGATGGTGGTGCAGCCGTAGGCCTTTAAGAGCTCCAGCTGTTCCTTTGTCTCCACCCCTTCCGCCACACAGTCCACATGAAGGCTGCGGCACATCTCGATGATACACTTCACAACGATCTGATTCTTTTCATTCCCCACCAGATTTTCAATCAGCGACTTATCCAGCTTTACCTCATCAAAATGCATGATGGACAGGATGGACATATTGGCGTAATCCGCCCCAAAGTCGTCCAGCGATATGCGGAACCCTGCTTTCCGCAGCTTCGATCCGACAGCCTCTATCACCTTGTGTTCGATATCGCCGATACTCTCCGTGATCTCTATCATCACCAGGCTGCTGGGAACATCATATTTGTTCTTAATCTCTGTCAGCATCTGGAATAAATCGCTTTCCAGGAGAGTAATTCTGGAGAAATTCACGGAAACGGGAATCAGGGGCCTGCCTTCCGTTTTCCACCTGGAGAGAAGCCGGAACACCTCCTCCAGCATATAAAAATCAAGATACCGGATAAGCTTCATCTTTTCCAGCAGCGATACAAATTTGACCGGGGACTGCAGCTCATGGCCCGGCGCCTGATACCGCGACAGCGCCTCCACAGAATGCACCGTTCCCGTCTCCGGATCGAACTTGGGCTGAAGATAGAGCCGGTAATATCCCTGCTCCACATCGTGGACTAAAAGCTTCATCCTTTCCGGCGAATAGTGTTTGCGCACGTCGTCACTGTTCTTGTAGTAAATCTGCTTATTCACCAGCATCAGCTCTTCCGCGTGATGCAGAAGCATATCGAAATCGGTTAAGTGTTCCACCCACGTGGCGCCTAAGGATACTCCGTTGGGCGTCTGCGAATCCAGTTCCAGCCCCATCTCCCTGACATGCTTCATGAAGCCCTCATACTCCTGGTTCATAGCAATGATCACGAACTCGTCGCCGCTCAGACGGAAGATCTCCCCATCCGGGAAACAGGAACGCATGACCTCCGTGACCGTGATGATGGTTTCATCTCCCCTGGAATGTCCGTAATCCTGGTTGAGCTGTTTCAGTCCGTTAATGTCCGCCGTGATCATTCCGCAGGACTCCCCGAACTTTCTCTGCACCCCGTTCTGGTAGCGGACGAAACTGCTTCTGTTTAAGAGACCGCTCAGCGTATCGTGCCCGGCCTCAAACTCCAGCCGTTCATAGAGGCGCCTCTTCTTAATCTCATTTGCAATATTATAGGCGATGGAATCCAGGAAACGTATAGTGTCCTGGTTGATATTCGGATTATCCACCCCGATATATCCGCAAAACGCAGATTCATCCTCAAATGGTACGGCAAACAGACTGTGTGCATTCCGCCTCGTTAAGAACTGGTACTCACTGGGATACGTATATTTAAGTTCTTCCACCTGCGACAGGATCAAATGCTGTTTTTTATTGAAGGTCTCCACGATATAAGGGATCGCGTCCAGGGCAATGTTCTGTAACGATGCCTTCTGGGGCGGCACCCCTTCCCTGCACCATTCGTAGATATTATGGGCATACCCATGTTCCCGGTCGATTTCGATGATATAAGACCGCTCTCCGTCGTAAAAACGGGTGATCAGCTCCAGAATGCGGGTGATGCCCGTCTCTAAGTCGTCGGCGCTGTTCAGAGTCCTGAGACTCTCCAGCATAACCGTCTCCATGTGGTATTTGGCGGTTGTCGCCCGGTCCCCGATCAGATGATTTCCCACGTCCACGGCAATCTCCATGCGCACCGGACGTCCATTCCACTCCACCAGCTTGTCCTTCACAATAAAGTATTTCTTTAAATAGGGATTCTCATATTCCCACATGAAAAACTTATCTTTCACCAGCTTCGCGTTATTGCAGAACGGACACGGCGTGTTTCTTCCCTGAAGCATCTGGTAACACTTCTGTTTTTCAAAGTCCTCCAGCTTCATACCGAACAGATCTCGCCCCACCCGGTTCACATAAAGCAGGGTATAATCCTGTATATCACTAATGTATACAATCTCTTCCAGTTCATCGAGCAGCCATTCCCGGTTCACATACTCCATGGGGACGACTCTCGATATCTTGTCTCCAAACACGCTGTAGCAGGACTTACCGGACTGTTTGGCATACCGCAGGGCCGTATCCGCCTTTACATACAGCTCCTGAAATCTGGTTCCATGGCGGGGACTGACGGCGATACCGATGGAATTGTTGACTGCAATGCGGTTTTCCCCCTCCTCCTGGATAGTCTGAAGCTCTCTGGCCACCATCTGTGCCTTACGGTATACAGCATCCTCATCCTGGATATTGAACAGAAAGACCAGGAATTCGTCTCCTCCCAGCCGTCCCACGATGGCATCCGTATCAAAGATATTCTTCAGTTTGTACGCGATTCCTGCCAGCACCTTGTCGCCGTACATGTGGCCGAAGGTATCGTTGACATTTTTAAAATTGTCCACGTCAATGATGAGAAGTGCACTCTCCTTCTGACCGTTCTCATTTAAAATATAATTGATCTCCTGAAGAGAGGCCGCCCGGTTAAGAAGATTAGTCAGCGGATCGATTCTCGACTGGCGAAGCAGTTCCAGTTCCCTGCGCTTCTTCTCCTCGACATTCTTCACGTAGACAAATCCGGTCAGATGGCCTCCTGACTCGATTAAATAGATGGTGGTATTACACCAGATCATCTCCGCCTCCGCATTCAGGCTGCGGTATTCGCACACTGCCTCCTGGCGGCCTCTCTCATACTGGCTGCGGAGAAATTTCGGATTCATCTCCTGCAAAAAGAGAAAGCGGTCCTCCGGGTGAACATTCTTTTCCGCCCAGCATTTTAAAAACTGTGAATATTTGCAGTTGACCGACAGGCCGACCGAGGCCAGCATATCTTTTTTCTTCTCAATGATCTTTTCAATGATCATGTCGTTGTCAATATCAATCTCATAGGAGGCCAGCGCGTCTCCCATCAGAGCCTGGCGGTACTTCTCCTCCTGCTGGTATTTCTCCTGTTCTTTCTGTTCCTTACTGATATCCTCGACTACGCCTATGGCGATGTTGTCCGGGCCGTTTCCGTCGTGAAGCATCGTATGGGTAACCCTGTACCAGCTCTGGCCGCCGTCGGGCTGACTGGTATGCAGAAGCGCACAAGCCATAAGCTTCCCCGCCCTTAAATCAAGAAACATCTGGCGAACGGCAGGCAGGCTCTCTTTGTCCACGTGCCGGTCTCTCATCATCTTCCTGCTGAAGTCCTCGATCTTCCCGGACTGGACAAAGGGCAGGCTCCGGATCCCCTGCAAATAGGCACAGTCCTCATCCACATGGTATTCCCATATAATATTATTGCATCTGGACAGCGCTATTTTATATCTCTGTAAATTCAGGGAAAGTTCCTGTTCCAGACGCCTTTTTTCCCTGTCCCCGCTCTTTTGAAGTATAACGGTGATTTCCGGCATAGCCTGATCCCGGCCGGAATAAAGCCGCTGAACGGCCAGATGGTACTCCTCTCCCTCTCTGGTAAAGAACACCTCCCAGCTCCTCTCATCCGGCTTGAACTCAATCCGCTGTTCCGCAATATCCCAGATCACTTCGGAAAGCTCCCTGCCGGAACAATCTGACACGGGATATCTCAGAAATGTCTGCATTTCTTCATGTACATATATCACCTTCTGCTCTGAATCCGCCGCGATGGCAATCAGCGGTGAGCCAGTCTGCAAGCCGTTTTGCGGCATATAGAATTACCTCCCAAGAACAGGCATCCGTTCTTTCTCTGTTGTATCGGCGCTACTGCACCAGAGCCCCGTCAGCTCCTACCGTATATCCGTCAGGCGTTGTCGTATTGACCAGCATCTTACCATCAGCGGCGTCACAGTAATACCGCTTACCGTTCCAGTCCACCCAGCCGGTGGCCATGTATCCCCGCTCATTAAAGAAGTACCATGCACCGTCAATCTGCTGCCAGTTGGAGACGGTGTAGGTTCCATCCCCGTTTCTGTACCACCATCCGGATTCATCCTGCTTCCACTCGCCCGCAGGGCTGCCGTTCTGATAGATGGCTGCGGCCGTATCGTTGTCAATATATCTGGAGGGGGATTCCACCCATTCTCCCTTGTTTTCCGGTTTCAGTCTGTTTACCGGACGTACGCGGTAGAAATACGTTCCGGCCTTCGTCATAGCCGCGGAGAAGTCGTAGGAATTCCCCGCTGTGGTCTTCGTAGTTCCCACCGTCTTTCCATCCCGGTAAAGCTTCACCTCATAGCTTCCGGCTCCTGTGGACTGGCTCCAGGATACTCCCGTCGTGGAGGTCCAGGCGGCCTGTTCAATAGCGGAGGTCTGCTCCGCCAGCGGCGGCAGCTGCATGGTTATAACCAGCGTGTGAGACTCATCCTCACGGCTGTAATCTACGAACGTTGCACCCTTCAGGGTGATTTTATCCTTCGATACCGCGAACTTGTATCCATCTTCCGCGTAGATGCTAACCTTGACAACCGGGATATCCTCCTCCGACCAGGAGAAGCCTGTATTGAGGAACTCATATTCTCCTGCGGAATACTTATCGCTTTTCGGGGTGACTTCTATTTCCTGGTCCTGAATATTCTGCCCGACCTCCATATCCGCTTCCACCACAAGAGATACCGAACTGATCTTCGTCTCTACCACCGCCAGTGCCGTCATCCCCGTCATTCCTGATATCAGTGCCGCGCAGAGCAGCGCAGCCGCTACCTTTTTTACTCTCATTTTTCTGTCTCCTTTAATTGTTTATCGTGACGCCCTGTACTTCTCATTTTATTCGTATTTCCAATAAAAATCTCTATTTCCGTATTCATTCATTATATATAAAATGAGGCGATAATTCAAGCCTGCGAGGCCTGATAAAGAAGAAAAGCCGCCAGGCGTAAATACGACCTGTCGGCTGTGTGTATGGCAGTATGTATGAGTATCCATGTGATTCTATTTCTTATGCTTCATACGAATGATTTTAAGCTTCTTATTCCGGCTCTGCAGAAATGCCAGTAAATCCTCCAGTTCTCTCTGCTCCAGGTCCTTTTTAAAGACAGGCTGAAACTGACTTCCACGGGTCACCACTGCCAGGATCTGTTCTGTTTCCACCACCCGTTTTAAAGACTGGTATAACAGTTTTACTTCTGCATGGTTGGTAAGGTTGATCCCCACCAGTCCCTCCTCGTCAAACCAGGTTATATATTCATACCTGTCCGTACCGTTCAGTTCCCTCATATTTCTCAGATTTTTGTTCACTGTAATTCTCTTAAGCAGTATTCTGACGAGCAGAAAAAACAGGAAGCCAAAAAGGTAAACTGCGGCAAGGAGATATTTTTCAAGGAAAATAAGTGCTATCCCCCCTATGAACAGTATGATGATTAATGCATTCATCGATGCCGGAATTCCTTTTTTCCCAAGTTCTTTAAGCACTGCCTCATCCAGAATACCAGATGTCTTAAATAATTCCATGCTGCTCCTTCTCCCCGTTATGACCCATGAACCCTTCGTGCAAATTCTTTAATATACGGCTTGAATTTTTTTCTTTCCACAGGCTGCATCACGAGGGGGATCGCATATTCCGTCACCGTCATTGCAAAGAATTGTTTGCTGTCCTTAAAGTAAAAGGCCACTTTACCCATGGGGCCAAACTTCACTTCCTTTAACTGATCCGCGGTAATATGTAAGATAAAATCGGGATCCGGCTCCATGGATCCCAGGGATGGACAGGGCACCGCCATGATATACAGCTCATTCTCCCGGTAGCGAACAATAAAGCTGGGGAGTGAAGCGTAACCGGTCTGGATCCGTTCATATCCCGCCACAGTGGAAATCATGTCCTTCGCGCCCTGGGCCATGACGATTTCGAAGCCAGCCGTTTGCGGCACTGCCTTTTCTGAACCGTCCCTCACTGCCATTAAGAAGCCTTCATACCTCTTTTTACTTCTTTTCTCTGTTGCTTTAATCAGTATTAATGCGATAACCAGTGGTATACATAAGAATAAAATTAAATACATTCCTTTACCTCCGAGGCCAGTTTCTTTATATATTCCATAAAATTCTCTCTTTTACTTTTCATATCTGGCTGTCCGCCAGATTTCCCAGTTCCATAAAAAATTCTCTCATACAGCTTTCTTCCAGGGCGTACAATACTTCTGCCTCCGGGCTGATCTGATAATAAGTCCTCTGATAAGCAGGCCTGGCGATACTCTTCTCATTGATGTAGATGGTCATGTCTTCCCCCAGCGGAGCCTTCCCCGTCGTGACCACCGCCTGTTTCCAGGGAATAAACGCATTCTTTCTCCAGATTCCCCGGCTGGTGACCATGCAGTAACAGAAGATGAGGGGAATCTCATTATCCTGCAAGGCGTTCCGATTCTCCTGCTGCCGCTTTGCAAATTCTGATGGATTGCTGAATATGGTGATCAACTCGTCTTTTTCATCCGGCTGGCATATATATTCATAGACCTTTTTTCTGGCCGCCAGCTCTGCAAGCCGCTGATACAGCACGTTCTCCTTCATGCCCTCTGACAACTGAGGGGGAGCCGGGTATGCTTTCTTCGGGTGAGCCGCCTTCATCTCCTCCGTGGCAACAAGCCGGTATTTTTCCGAGTTGTCATAACGCCGGCAGATCGGAGTCCCATCCTGCCTTAACTCCAGAATCTCAAGGTGCTCCAGATCACCGTACTTTTTATATGCAAAATTCAGCAGTTCCCATTCCTTTTCATCAATTTCCCTGATCTTCTCCTCCAGAACCGTGTTCTGATCCGTCGCCCAGCAGTATGGATGAATCCGAAAACGCCGGAACTGGGGCCTCTCCTTTGACTCTTCAAACATGGAGGCGCACGGAATCCGTTCCCCCACTGCAGCCTGATGTCCAGGCAGTTCCTTCAGTTCAAACCACCGCAGGCCGTAAATACGGTTTTCTCCCGAATAATCCAGATTTCCCAGCGCATATACCGTCAGTGGGTCTGTCTTTGTCACGATGGCCGGTGTCGCCACCCCGTCCTCGTAAACCATGCGCAGATAATTCTTTGGCTTTCCGGTATTTTGAATCAGCATCAGTACCAGAAGCAGTCCTGCAGCCACAAAGCCAACGACTGCCGCCGCTCCCATTCCCAGAAAATGAAAGCCCGCACCGACTGCCGCCGCAAGCAAAAATATCAGACATGTCTTCTGCTTTGTCTTCCGGTTTTCCGCGGTTTCTTCATCTAATTTCCGAGCCCGTTTTAAATCGATCCAGTTATTTTCCATCCTGTGTACCCTTTCTCACGCTTTCCATTCAGCAGACGATAACATCATAATTATACAACCAGAAGTGAGAACGGGTCTGACGTTTCATGACAGTTCCGCGTACGATTCGTTACATGCGGATTTCATGGGAAAAATCATTTGGCGCGGAGTGCGCATCCTCCCGGAGGTTTTTTATTTCATAGAACGAACTGTCCTATGAAATAAAAAAAGCTGCTTTGCACGCGGACTCTCATACCCCGCAGACAAAGCAGCATTTTCCTCGATTTTTCTATTGTGCACAGGACGCCCGCAGACATTTGGCCGTCAGCGTCTCTGCAGACCGTATCATATCCATGGGCGTTCCTTCAAATACGACCTCCCCGCCGTTTTTACCGCCATCAGGCCCGATGTCGATGATCCAGTCCGCCTGTTTTATCACATCCAGGTTATGTTCGATGACAACCAGACTGTTTCCGCGGGATACGATCAGATCGAACAGTTTTAAAAGATTCTGAATATCCGACGCATGCAGCCCGGTGGTCGGTTCGTCCATGACGATTATGCTTCCCTTTTTCCCCAGGTTCTTCGCAAGCTTGATTCTCTGGCGCTCACCGCCGGACAGGGTACTGAGAGGCTGTCCCAGCGTCAGATATGAGAGTCCGACCTGCTGCATTACCTTCAGATGTTTTCGGATCTTCGCATCCTCAAACAGATCCATCGCCTGTGATGCGGTCATTCCCAGCAGTTCAACGATATTTTTGCCTTTGTATGTGCAGGCCAGCGCTTCCTCATTATACCGCATTCCGGAACAGGCTTCACACTCCGTGACGATAGGATCCATGTATGCCAGTTCGGTGACAATAACGCCCTTCCCGCCGCATACCGGGCATGCACCGGTGGAATTGAAGCTGAACAGTCCGTCCGGCTTCCCGCTTTCCCTGGCCAGCAGCTTTCGTATCTCATCGAAGAATCCCAGATACGAGGCTGGTGTGGAACGGTTTGTTGCCGTGATGGGGCCCTGATCGACCATCACGATGTCGCTTTCATACTGTCTGGCAAATACCTGGGATATGAGTGTGCTCTTTCCCGAACCGGCGACTCCGGTCACCACGGTCATAATCCCCAGCGGTATGTCTGCATCCACATGCTTCAGATTATGCAGACAGGCTCCGCGAACCGGCAGACTTCCGGTTCGCTTTCTCGGTTCCATCTTGACCGGCAGCGTCTCCATCATTGCATTTCCCGTCAGACTGCCGGACCGGAGCAGTTCCGGATACGTGCCGGCAAAGACGATCTCCCCACCATTCTGCCCCGCCCGGGGGCCTACGTCAATCACATAGTCGGCGATCGAGATCACATCCTTGTCATGCTCCACCACCAGCACCGTGTTGCCCTTGTCACGAAGCTGTTTCAGAAGGCTGTTCATGCGGTAGACATCCCGTGGATGCATCCCGGCGCTGGGTTCGTCGAAAATATACGTCAATCCTGTCAGGCTGCTTCCCATATACCGGACCAGTTTTAGGCGCTGGGCCTCGCCGCCGGACAGGGATGGGGTATCGCGGTTTAAATGGAGATACGGCAGGCCGATCTCGATCATCCGGTCCAGTCCTTCAATCAGTGTCTGCACCAGTACATCCACCGTCTTATCGGTGATCTGCAAAAGCACTTCACGAAGCTGAGTGAGTTCCATGCCGCATAAATCCGCAATGGAACAGCCATTTATTTTACAGCTCAGGGCCTCCTGATTCAGCCGTTGTCCATGGCATTCCGTACACACGGTCTCGGCAATCAGGTTCTGTGACTTTTCCTGTGTATGCCTGCTTTTATTGCTGATATCCCGATTCAGGAGTGTCTTCGTGTACTTGTGATAGATTCCGGTCACCTTCGGGCTCTCCGGCTTATCCATGCCGTTCCGGGAACCGTACAGCAGAAGATTGTACTCTTCGTCCGAGTACTCCTTTAACGGTTTATCCAAATCAAACAGGCCCGACTTGGCGTACTGCTTCCAGTACCAGGTTCCGGGGCTGTACAAAGAATCCTTCACGCAGCCCTCATTCCACGATTTGTCCCGGTCCAGGATAGCTTCTATATCAACCTGAGTGATCTTACCGATCCCGGAACAAGTCCTGCACATCCCATTGGGATCGTTAAAGGAAAAATAGGATGCAGTCCCCACATAGGGGCTGCCGATTCTCGAAAATAACAGGCGCAGGCTGGAGTACAGTCCGCTGATCGTCCCTACTGTGGACCGGGCGTTCCCGCCCAGAGGCGACTGATCCACAACTACAGAAGCCGTCAGATGATCAATGCGCTCCACCGCAGGCTTCGGGTACTTTGGAAGCCTGGACCGCACAAATGCCGGATAGGTGGCGTTCATCTGCCTCTGTGATTCGGCGGCTATGGTATCAAATACAATACTGGACTTCCCGGATCCCGACACGCCCGTAAATACCGTGATCTTCTCCTTTGGAATTCGGAAAGATACATGCTTTAAATTATTTTGAGTCAATCCCTGGACAATAATATCTGCCATCTCTTTACCCCTCTTTCTCATCTGCGAATACTCTCATGCAAGATCAGATTTTTCACAGTCTGCTTCATTATAGCAGATTGAGATAAAGGTGTCTTGATATTTCCTGCTCGTTTCCGGTTTTCAAACTCAAAAAAGACGCCGTAAAACCTGGCAAAACCAAGGTTTTCGGCGTCTGTCGCAACGTTCCTGAGCGGATTCGAACCGCTGGCCTTCCGCTTAGGAGATGGCCCCAGTGCATATATTCCCTATCAACAGGGATAAAGAAAATGCAGTTATATCAAGG